>JAFDKD010000723.1 GCA_019307165.1 Deltaproteobacteria bacterium
ACAAAATTGAAAATTAATTAATATACCCAAACATGAGGTCGCGTCAACATGATCATTCGTATAAAAGTCAAAGGCTTTAAGAACTTGGTGGATGTAGATGTCCGTTTTGGTCCGTTTACATGTGTCGCTGGAGTCAACGGTGTGGGGAAGTCGAATCTTTTCGATGCGATTCGTTTTCTCAGTGCCTTGGCCAGTCGGCCTCTTATTGAAGCCGCTCTATCAATAAGAGCTGAGGGCGGGAGTGCATCAGACCTACGTAATCTATTCCATCGTATAGGCGGAAATTACACTGATCGAATGTCATTTGAAGTGGAAATGATCGTCCCACCAGAAGCCGTAGATGATTTGGGACAAACAGGTAAAGCAACCAACACCATGTTGCGATACTCTCTGGAACTTGGATATTGCGGTGACAAAAATAACTCCACGTCACCTGGTTCTTTGGAAATTCTGAAAGAGGAGCTTTCCCATATCAAAAAAAGTGAAGCTGGAAAACACCTGCTTTTCAAGCACAGCACAAAGGACTGGCGTGACACGGTAGTAAGGGCTGGGCGCAGGGTGCCTTACTTTATTTCCACAGCGGATGACGGGGATGCCCGGATTATAAAACTCCATCAAGATGGTGGCGGGAGTAGAGGTAAACCTCTACCGCATTCCGCATCAAATCTTCCCCGTACCGTTTTATCTGCCGCTAATGCAGCCGAAAGCCCGACAGTACTCTGCGCCCGTCGGGAAATGGAATCCTGGCGCATTTTACAACTTGAGCCTTCCGCCCTTCGCATGCCGGACGAAATTAATGCTCCTTCTCATCTAACTCTTAACGGAGGGCATCTCCCTGCAACTCTTTATCGTCTGGCCCAGACTCCATTCGGGAATATTGAAAACGGCATGTCAACTAGAGACCCTGAATTCATTTTTACCAAGGTAGCCAATAGGCTAAGCACATTAATTGGTGATGTGAGCCGTGTTTGGGTTGACCGGGACGATAGGCGAGAAATTCTAACTCTGCAAGTTATTGGAAAGGATGGAACTGAGCATCCTGCTCGTTCATTATCCGACGGCACTCTCCGTTTCCTTGCTCTTTCCGTTATTGAACTGGACACCATCACTAAAGGAGTGATTTGTCTGGAGGAACCGGAAAACGGAATACATCCGGAAAGGATTCCGGCTATGCTGCAATTGCTGCAGGATATTGCGATAGATCCAAATGAACGGGTCGATGAAACTAATCCATTGCGCCAGGTGATCGTCAATACGCATTCTCCAGCGGTGGTCAGCGAAGTGCCGGATGCCAGTTTACTTGTAGCGGAAACAAAGGAAGACATTAAGGATGGCCAGCGATTTAACAAGGTCATTTTTAGTTGTCTTTCGGATACTTGGCGTACAAAAACCCCAGAGAAAACCCATCTTGTTTCCAAGGGAAAACTTCTGGCTTATCTCAATCCGGCCTCACCTCCACAACCCAAGACGAAGCTACGTACCAGGCGGGTCGTGGACCGCAATGACCTCCAGATGTTACTTCCTTTTGGGAGGCGGACCGATGGATGAAATTCGGTATACTTTAATTTCCGATGGTCCTTCAGATCGTGCATTGCTTCCCATTCTCACGTGGGTCTTGCGGGAAAAGGGCGAGGTGAGTCGAATTCAAGCTGAATGGGCCGACTTGCGCCGTTTGCCTCGCCCGCCGCAAACCCTCCATGAACGTGTTCTTATTGCAGTAGAACTCTTTCCCTGCGATTTACTATTTATACACAGGGATTCTGAGAGAGAAGAACCCGACCGCCGCTATACGGAAATCCACGATGCGCTTCAGGAAGCAACGATTCGGGGATTCCAAGCACCGGCGGTTTGTGTAGTGCCCGTTCGAATGACAGAAGCTTGGTTACTTTTCAACGAGACCGCCCTCAGGCTTGCTGCCGGTAATCCTAACGGAAAAAACCCATTAAATATTCCCGGTTTAGCCACAATCGAGCAAATCCCAGACCCTAAAGAACTACTATTTGAGGCGTTGCGAGAAGCCAGCGGGCTTAAAGGCAGGCATTTGAAGAGGTTTAACATGGCTGAATCCCGAATTCGCATTACCGAATTAATTTCCGATTTTTCACCTCTGCGGAAACTTAGCGCTTTTCAAAGGCTCGAAAAAGATATCTCGACTTTAAAGAAAAACGACTGGATTTTCGAAATTGACGTTTGAACTGCATGAATCATACAACGGATTCAAAACGTACATTTTAGTACAAATGAAGGATGTCCGAACTCTCATACTTAAATAAAGTGCTACGAGACTGATGAAGAAAAGGCTAAGCCGTTGAAACGAAATAAAGGTTATCTGAAATGAATGCAAAGAAAAAAGGAAAACGAAAAGACCCGCTTGACCAACTTATCAAAGCTGCCACACCTGAGGTTTTAGGCAAGCTTATCAAAGAGCTTGCTTCGGACAGGCCGGAGATTCGGCGGGAATGCTTTGAATTTCTCAAGGACCACGTGACCTTGGCTCCGGATGAAGACTCAGCCTCCGTGGCTGAGGCCCTGTTTGCATTGTGGTTGGAACTGGAACCGGACCTGTCCGAACTGGATGAGTATGGTGGCGGGGATTACGATTTGGATGACCATGTCTGCGACCTCCTTTATGAATTATCCAAGGGACTCCAAGAGAACAAAATCCCCCGTGAATACCGACAGGAACTTCTCGATGAA
>JAFDKD010000109.1 GCA_019307165.1 Deltaproteobacteria bacterium
GGACTACGGAAAGGCCTTCTCCACCATTTCTTGTTGCAAGCACCCTGCTGGTGCCCGGATATGTGGATGAAAAGGAGGTTTCGGGCATTGCAGGATTTATTGCGGGGCTGGACCCTGATATCCCTTACCGCCTCCTCGCTTTCTACCCTCATTTCTATTTAAAAGATCTACCCACTACCTCACGGTCACATGCCTATCGATGCAAGGCGGCGGCCGAAAGGCAGGGACTCAGGCAGGTTCATATCGGCAATGTACATCTCCTGGGATTGGAGATGTAAAGCGATAAAACCAAGCTCCACTCCGCTTTGCGGGATCGCTCATATAAAACTTCGTAGGGTTCAAGGTTCAGGGTTTCGTGTTGCGCGTTACGCGTTGCGTGTCGCGAGTTACAGGTTGCGGGTTGCTCTGTACTCTCCCCGCTTTGAAAAGGGGCGGGGGTGGGATTTATAACCTCTTGAAAATCCCCCTACATCTCCGCCAAAAAACGGCGGTATCACCGATCCAAGCCCCTTCTTGTCGTCCCCGCATGAATTTGGCGGGGACCCAGCGAAACGGAGGTCTGGATTCCCCTTCGGCCGTGAGCTCAGGGCCGAACGGCCGCAAAGGTCATGCGGGAATGACAGATTGATTTCCCGCCGTTCTTATGCTGGGACACCTTGTTTTACTGACACCTGACACCTGCTTGTCGGAGCGTAGCGGAGATCCCGCCGCAGTTGGGCGGGGCCGCGGCGAAGCTGCCTTTTAGCGAAGCCGGGTCATACGGGCTCGAGTCTTTACTCTCTCAACAACCCATCAGGATCCACGCGGCTCCTCAGGAGCGTCAACTCCTCTTCCGTCGGGGGTTCGGTTTGGGGGACCTTCTGTGGCAGTTCCGGTTTGAAGCCGGTGTTTTCCAGGACTTGTTCCAATGTCACGCCCGGATGAAGGGAGCGCAGGCGCATCCGGTTGGTCTCCGGGGCGAAGTCGAAAACGCACAGCGGGGTGATGCAGTATTTAGGGCCTCCGCCGGGCAGGGCCAGCTTTTCCCTCAAGCCGGGCGTGCCGTCGCCGAACCCAAGGGCGCTGACGATGTCGCAACGTTCCACCATTACCCGGGGTGTGTGGTTTTCGGTGACGATGTAGTACCGTCGCGCCACGGCGGACAGGGTGGTCGTGCCGATGCTGCCGGGCCCTCTGAATTTGAATCCTCCGTCCTTGCCGGGGATACCGATCAGGTTCGTGTTGCCGTAAGCATCGATTTGAAGGCCCCCGATGAAAAAGACGTCCAGCGTATGAAACCCCATCAGGTCGAGGGGGAAGTTGACGGCGGACTCTGCCCACCGGATCGGCCGAAAGTCGCTGAAAAACTTCATGGTCGTGACCCGGCTGACTTCCGTCAGGTTGGTCATGAAGGACCCCATGCTCACCTTCATGTTGGGCCCATGTTTGAAATGGGCCAACAGGGTCGCGGCGCGCGGGATGGGGAAGTTGGCCCCCACACCCGCTCTCTCGCCGTCTTTCAGTTCACGGGAAAGCCAACAGGCCATCAGTTCCTTGGTGGTGTAGTCCATAAATAAACTCCCTTTTAGTTTCCAGCTGGAAATGGCCTTTTTTCCAAATTTTCCGGCGATCGTTTGCCTTCTGGACCACCCGCCCCCGGCGCAGTACAGCCGGGGGCAGGGTTTGCCCCCTGGGAGCATCGCCAGAGGGCAATTTCCTTATCTATCCTTTTAATCTAGCGAGCATCGCGAGCCCCGCCCAACGACGGCGGGATCTACGCTACGCTACGACGGGCGGTTAAACAAATAATTCATATGGACACGGGTTAGAATTCGCTTAAGGACAACAACCGCCGCAGTCCGACCTGTTCCAGGTACGCCATATGGTCGGGGGCGTCGTCCAGATACCGTCGCTTGAATTCGATCCAGGCCGAGCCATCGCCCTGGGTGGCCATATAGGCGGCGGCCGCGTAATCCTGAAGGTGCCGGTCGTCCTCCGGATAAAATCCATGGCAGGAATAGGGGTGGGCCCCGTAAGGCGCTCGAACAACGGCATTTGCGGTGTATGCGGTCTTGAACGGGTCTTTCCTGATGAATTCGGGCGGCACGATTTTTTCAACGGTGGTGACAGTGAATTCGGCCGCTTTGCTGATGAGTTCATCGAAATAGACGTTGCCCACATATTGCACGTTGCCATATTCGTCGGCGTACGCAGCATGGGTCAGGGCCACGTCTATGGGCATGGAGGGTACGGCCAGCAGCGGTTCGTTTCGGATTGGGTCGCGAAATTCGACCAGTTCCGGATTCAGGCGGGGCAGGTCGGTCCCCAATCCCCCACGCACAGGGAAAAAGGGAATGCCCTGGGCGGTGGCGTGCAGCATGGCCGCGACAATGATCTCGTCGGACTCCCATATGTCCACGGATCCCGCTTCCGCGGCCTGCTTGCAGAAGGGGCCCAAAGGGGCGGCGGCTTCCGCACCCACGTAGGCCGTGACCAGTCGGCGCACGCACCCGGCGCCAACCAGCAGGTCCACGTCCAGCGCCGAGGAAATGCTGCCGATCACGGTCAGGTCCTTTACATTTCGCCGAACCAGGCCGCGGATGACGGCCATGGGATGCTGGGCCGTGATGAACCCGCCAAGGGCAATGGTCATACCGTCTTTGATATGATCCAGTGCTTTTTCTTCATTGACAATAAGCGTTTTTCGCGGCATGTGTCCTCTCTCATTCTTGTCAATCTGCAAAACTATCCTCCTGGGCCGGATTCCCTGCCTCGGTTGTGGCGACGCTGCCGAGTGTGGATAGGAGCGAGGCGTCAGCAGCAAAAAAGGTTTCCCCGACGCCTATTCAACCGTCAGAACCTGGAAATTGCCAAATCCCTTCCGGTGTCTGCATCAAAGTCTGACTTGGCGCTCACAGAAACCAATGTATCCTTTTTCTTTCGTCTTGTCGAACAACTGGATTTTTTAGCAGCTCGGTCATACGACCGTGACTTTTACCCTCAGGGTATGGCTCGCCGGCTCGTGGCCATCTTGTAAATCAAGGCTAGTGTTTGTAGTCTGTCGTCAAATCAGATATAATCCGGAGAGCGATTATGGCAAGGAGTCAAAATTTTAGTCTACCCCAAGATTGCATGAAAGGTAAAGTGGGGTGATTATGATCATATCGTCCATTTCACAGCCTATTCAACATGCAAAATGTGCGGCCAGAGGGCTTGAAACACTGAAATCGCGGTCCTTGCCGCATAATTTCGGTCAGCGTTGCTGGCTTCCGGGAAAAGGATAAATTGTGAAGAACATGCTTCGGCTGCATACCGATAAAATTATCGCTGAAATAGAAGGACAAATCGGTTGGATTACCTTCAACAATCCCACCAAAAGAAACGCGCTTTCCCTGGAAATATGGGAGGCTCTTGGATCGGTTCTGGCCGAGTATCAGGGTCATGCCGACGTGCGCGTCGTGGTGATGAAAGGCGCTGGTGATAAAGCGTTTGTGTCAGGCGCGGATATATCCGAATTTGAAAAACAACGCCAAAATGCGGCCGCCGCGGAACATTACGCCAATGTGTCGGGTCATGCCAACAAAATGTTATACGAGCTAGATAAACCGCTTGTGGCCATGATCCACGGTTTTTGTGTCGGTGGCGGGCTGGGAGTGGCGCTCGGTGCCGACGTGCGCTTTGCCACGCCGGATTCAAAGTTCGGTATTCCCGCGGCCAAGCTGGGCTTGGGGTACAGTTTCGAGGGCATGAAGATGCTGGCCGATCTGGTGGGCCCGTCGAATGCCAAGGATATCCTTTTTTCAGGTCGTCTTTTGGACGCGAGTGAGGCGCTTTCTATCGGGCTCGTCAATCAGATAGTTCCGGCCGAGGAACTGGAGACGGCCGTGCGCGAATATGCGACCGTGGTAGCCGGCAATGCCCCGCTCACGGTGAAATCGTTCAAGGCTGGTATTCGTGAGGCTTTAAAGGATCCGGATCGCCGAGATCTCGTCAAATTGAACGAAATGATCAGGCATTGTTTTAACAGCCAGGACTATGCAGAAGGCCGCAAAGCGTTTATGGAAAAAAGAAGACCCGTTTTTACCGGTAAATAGATACGTGGGAATTATATATTGGTGGTGACAAAAAGCATTTGATGAACTGGTGGTGACGCGCTCACGCTCCAGGCTCTGTCGCGCTACCCGCGCTTCCGTGCTCCTGCCTTGAATTTTCTTGACGCGCGGCGACCCACCAGATGGGTTAACCTTTTTATTCGTGGAGTCAGTCATGCAGATTAAGGGTCATTATCGTGGTTATGCTGGTGGTTTTTTGCGGGTAAATCTTGCAACCAGGCGGACTACTACAGACACTAAATATTTTCAATATGAAATTCTGCGTCAATTCTTAGGGGGTAAAGGCCTTGGGTCATACGTCCTTTACAATGAGGTGAAACCTGGCGCAGATCCTTTGGGGCCGGACAATAAATTCATTTTGCTTACGGGTCCCCTGACGGGGACTGGGGTCATGACTGCAAGTCGACTTACGATAGTGTCGAAGGGTCCGGCCACCGGCTATTGGCTGGATACGGGTGCCGGCGGTTTTTTCGGCACGGAGTTAAAAAAGTCGGGGTATGATGGGGTTATACTGGAAGAAGCGGCGGACAAACCCGTATATCTTCACATCAGTGAAGATAAGGTGCAAATCCTTGACGCCGATCGTATGTGGGGTCTGACTGTTGATGAAACCTATAAAATGCTGCATGGAATTCACGGGGAAAAGATTCAGATTGCCGCTATCGGACCTGCCGGTGAGAGAAGATCCAAGATTTCCAGCGTGATCATTGACGGCCGGGCTGCGGGAAGAGGCGGCATGGGATCGGTGCTGGGGAGCAAGAATGTCAAGGCTATCGTCGTTGAGAAGGGTTCCGGCAAGATTCAAATGTATAATCCGGAGGCCATGAAAACCGTAAACAAGGGGATTCAAGAGCTTCTCGCTCCTTTGCGGAAGAGGATGGGGATATATTGGAGTTCCGGTTCAATCGCCCAGATAAACGATGCCCACGCATGGGGAGTAAAGAACTTCTCGGGAGAAAAGCTGGAAGGGTGCGAAAAGATATATCCGGACGCGATCAGGGAAAAGATCTGGAACAAACATCGCGCCTGTTTTGCCTGTCCTATTGCCTGCACCCAGGTAGGGATGATCAATGAAGGGAAATGGCGTGGTACGGAAACCGAGGGATTGGAATACCAATCGGTGTGGGCCTTTGGTCCCCAGTGCGGAGTGAACGACATCCATGCCATCGCTTACGCCGATCATCTATGCGATGCGTATGGTATGGATACGATATCGACAGGCGCCACGATCGGCTTTCTGATGGAATGTTTCGAGAAAGGTTTGTTGACCCTCACTGACACAGATGGGATAGAGTTGCGCTTTGGTTCCGGTGAAGCCGTGGTGGCGGCGGTGGAAAAAGGCGGAAAAGGGGAAGGATATTTGGGCGAGTTGGTCGCGAACGGTGTGCGCGAAGCCTCGGAGAAGATTGGTCGGGGATCGGAGAAATTCGCTGTGCACGTCAAAGGATTGGAAGTGTCGTCATACGATCCTCGGCGGGCTTACGGCATGGCGTTGGCTTATGCCCGTGCCGACCGAGGGGCCTGTCACGTCAGACCGGGAACCCATGGCATGGAGGTTCTAGGTCGGCCTAAATCTATTGATCCTTTTACGACCGAGGGCAAAGCCGAGATGGTCAAGAGAGGCACGGAGATGGGTAATATCCTATGGGATGCCTCCGGGCTCTGTAAATTTGCTGCTTGGGCCATATCTCCTAAAAATGGGTTGGCCTTGGTAAACGCCGTAACGGGTTTTGAAATTAATGGGATGGAAGAGTTTTCCCTGATGGGTCAACGCGTGAATAACATAATCCGGTTGTTCAATATTCGAGAGGGGATGACTGCCGATGAAGAGACCCTGCCTGATCGGATATTGAAGGAAGCTCACAAGGAAGGACCGGCGGCCGGGCTTGTTTTGGAGAGTAGTTTTATCGAGATGAAAAGGAGATATTACGAGGTTTGCGGGTGGGATGAAAAAGGTGTCCCGACCGAAGCCAAGTTACGTGAACTCGGATTGCATAATCTCAACCAAGGAAAAGGGTTGTAGATGATTCGCGGAAGTTATTTTCTTGAAGCAGCAGTACAAGTTGGGAGGTGAAATGATATGAATGCAATCTCATTTCTGAGAAGAAATGCTGCTAAATATCCCCAAAAGACCGGTTTTGTTTTTGATGACACCCCTTATACTTATGAAGAAGTAATGTGGACTTCATTGGGATTCGCCAATCATTTGAAAAAAAACGGTATTGGGCGCGGCGATAAGGTATGCACCATGTTTTATAATTCAATTGAAGTTGTCTATGCCTACTTTTCAACGCTTCTGTTGGGCGCCGTTGTTGTTCCGATTAATTTTCGTTTTGTTGGATCGGAGGTATCTTATATTATTAACAACAGTGATGCCAAGGCAGTAATTTATGGTGAAGAATTTAAGGATGTAATCGATCAGATCCGGGATAAATTAGCAGACGTGACGTTCTCGATGGTTTTAAACATGGGGAATAATGGGAGAAAATTCAAATTTGCACAACCGGCTCCTGAAGAGGTCAGTACAATAAAGAATATGGATATAGATACGTCTGACGAGGCATTTATTCTGTATACCTCAGGTACCACAGGAAAGCCCAAAGGTGCAGTGCTTACCCATTATAATGTGGTTTGGAATCAAGCGAGAAATGTTAACTCTCCCCCAATTTATCGTGACGAGGTGATGATTAACCCTCTTCCTTTTTTTCACTCCGGAGCGCTGGCAAGATTCTTATCCATCATGATGGCGGGAGGAACCATCGTATCCTGGAAAAAGTTTGATGCTCATCAAATCATAGAAAATATATCTAAATATAAAACGACTTTTATTCTCTTGGTACCAGCTATGGCAAGAATGATCCTTGGGCTTCCGAATCTGGAAAAGTATGATTTAAGTTCCGTAAGAAACATTATACTAACTGCTTCTATTGTCCCGGTGCCCCTGAAGAAGCAGGTGCTGGAAATTTTTCCTAATGCTCAAATCATCGATGGGTATGGGTTAACGGAGAATACTTCAAGCGTTGCCATGTCTGCGGGAAAAGACGTATTTGAAAGGCCATCGAGCGTAGGATTGCCGGATTTTGTTACTGAAATAAAAATAGTCAATGAAAATTTTGAGGAAGTGCCGGCAAATGCGATCGGAGAGATCGCTGTTCATGGGCCGAACGTTATGAAGGGGTATTACAAGGATCCGGAGGCTACTGCTAAAACGATTAAGGACGGTTGGCTTTTGACCGGGGATCTTGGCAGAAAAGATGAGGACGGTTATTTATATATCGTAGGTCGCAAAAAAGATATGATCATCTCCGGAGGAGAGAATATTTATCCGGCTGAGATAGAAGCGATCCTCGATAGCCATCCGTCGATTCAAGAATCAGCTGTTATTGGAGTCCCGGATCCAAAATGGGGTGAGACGGTTTTGGCGTGCATTGTTTTGAAACCGGGCCAACGCATGTCTGAAAATGAAGTTGAAGAATTTTGTATGGGCAGAATGGCTGGTTACAAAAGACCACGTATAATCAAATTTATTGACGAACTTATGAAAAATGCTTCGGGAAAAACAGTAAAATATGAATTGAAAAAAATATATGGGACAATAGAGGAGTGATTTGAAATCACTTTCTATACACAGCGTCACAACAAATTGCGAATCGCTTGTTAAGATCGCCGGCGATAGAGCTATTTTGAAAAACTGTATTCTGTAAACCGCTGTGTATGTATGCGCAAGGATTTACAAGACGATTAAGTACGAAAAGGACAAGGAAGGCGGGTTTGCTCTCATTACCCTGAATAGACCCGAAGCTCTGAATGCACAAAATGTGCAGATGAAAAAGGAGTTACAGTGGGTGTTCCATGAGGTACTGAAGGATCCTGACGTAAAGGTATATATTTTCACGGGAGCTCCTAGAGCAGACGGAAGTCCTTGTTTTTGTGCCGGGATGGATCTCAAAGAGATGGCTCAAGGTATCGAATATACCTGGCCGGAACTAAAAGGTGAACTCTATGAAGAACAGGACAGTATGTTTGGCAAGGGAACAACTGCGGCAGAGTTGTGGTCTCTGAGACCCGTAATGCCAAGAAACCCCACATGGTGGTATCACGTGTGGTGCCCGAAGATATCAATAGCAGCCGTTGATGGGATAGCTACTGCAGGTGGTATTGAATTAGCTGTTGTCTGTGACATCCTTCTGGCCTCAGAAACAGCCAAGTTTAGCGATATGCACGTAAAGAATCTTGGGATAGGTATCGGTGGAGGCTCAATAACAACAAACCTGGTGTATAAAATGGGGTACTCCAAAGCCATGGAGCTTACCCTGACCGGGGATCCCATAGATGGTAAGACAGCTTACGAATGGGGTCTTGCCAATCGTGTCTACCCGCCTGATCAACTTCTGCCTGAGGCAAAGAAAATGGCCAGGAAAATCGCTGCCATGCGACCTGAAGGTGTCCATATGACGAAGTTAAGCTGCAGGTCCGCGTTGGAGATGGGTTATAACGACGCTTATGCATTTTCAGAGCGGATACTGAAGCGTGTACAGAGGCCGGCGGATATAGGAGAAAAAGGGGTAAAAGACTGGGTGAAAGGGGATTACGGTACCCATAAAGGGCGAGGATTAAACAGCTTGCCTTATTTGCTCAATTAATTCATCACGTTTCATATGATCACCTCATAGTCTGTGGAGCCCGAACGGTGAAGTCACCTGCCGGAAAAGCTATAATAAAGCCGGCAGATTAAAAGTTTTGCGCAAAGAGTGTAAAAGCAAAAAATGGCCCGGCTTTTCCGGTCAGGTGAACTGATTGGTTCGGGGCGGTTTCTTATGATGTGCAGCATATAGATCTAAAAGCCGGCGGATCATTTTTTGATACTTTGTATTATGCTTTTTTGCTTCATTTTTAAAACAATCAACACTGTATTTGCTTAATTGATTATCTGCCGCAAATCGGGCGCCGCGCTCTACCGCCCTGCTTACCGTGGACTATACAAGACCCAGTTGTTGACGGACCGCGGTACCGGGAAGTCCCAATTCCCTGACGGCCCAATAGAATACCAGGCTTCTTGCCCGAACCCGGTCCGGTTTCTTGCTCGGGTCAAGAATCCGTTCCGGCTTCATTTCAAACAGTTTTGCCGTGCGGTCCACAGCCCTTTCGAAGTCATACCCGCGAGTTTTCAGCCGATAGCGACGTTCAAACTGCAAAACTGAAAGCGGTCCAGTTCCACCAATGCAGAAACGATGTTGGCTCGCAAAGGATTCAGTCGGAAGACATTTCGGCGCTCGATACCACGGCATTTGATATGGTGCAACGCCCCAGGTGCGTCTATACGGGCTTGGCGAGGTATTTTTTCTTTATATCACAGAGGGGAGCTTGAAAAATCATTATTTCATGGGCGTTACCCCTTCCACGGACAGCACTGGTCATTCATTTCTTCTTTTCTTTTTTCAATTTTCGTTTTTCCTTTGGATTACGCTGGGCCTTTTTTTGTTGTTCCCTTTTGCCTTTATCTTTTTTTCCTTTATCTCCCATATCTCTTTCTCCTTGATTCAAAATGATTTGTGCCGGACTGTGGCGGCGGAAACCTAATGGCGAGTTGAGCGGAACCCCCGACTTGGGAGAAATGATGAACTTTCATTGGCACAA
>JAFDKD010000110.1 GCA_019307165.1 Deltaproteobacteria bacterium
TCTGCACTCTCACTACGGATGAAGAACAACCGTCCCATCGCGGGATGCCACCGCCCATACTCCCAGCCTCCGGTCCACCGCCAAACTTGCTACTCACGCCTCATCTTCCTGAAGTTTGAGCACAGAGGGATGAAATATTTCTTCAATATCAATTCTACGTTTGCTCAGGCCCTGTTCCTGGGTGTAACGCATCACCAGCTCAAGCTCTTTATGGTTGGCTTCAATGCCGTACGGCCAGAAGTTTTTACCCATCAGATGTCGAGTATCCTCAAACTCCTGCGTCACCCAGGGTAAACTCACTTTTAAAGACGTCGTGGTTTCGAGATTATCGTAGGCTATTTTCTTTGCCTTGCTGTACATTAGTATCAAAGCTAATCTTGGTGTCTTTTATGCCAACACGTCCATCCATGATGGCAAGAACACGGTCATAGTCATACCCGGCGAGGATTGACGACTCAAATCCAAGGCACTAGGATGAATCGGCGTTCTTATTCTGCCTATGGAAAAGGGATAGAAGGGAAGGAAGAGAATGTCTATTGGGGATTTACCGAAGATACCGGATGAATACCGGCCCAGGATACAGCAGTTGAACGCCAAGCTGGGCAAGGAAGAGCTGACGGTCATCGAATTGCTGGATCACGTCATGACCGTGCTGGGGCGCGTACGGATAAATGCCGAAGGCATCCAGGTTTGGGGTGAGTTTGGCAGAACCGGGCTCACGGGGGATGAATTCAGGGCCCTGATGCTCTCGATGGAAAAAGGCATTGATTTTTTGATGCGATACCGGGGTCGCGAGATACTTATCAAGCAAGGTTCGGAAATCAATAGAATCCGGATCGACTTCAATATGAAAAAGCGACCGGCATCAGCCGCGGAAATCGCGGACCCCGCCCTCCCCATGATTGAATGGATGCCGCCTGACACCAATGGGCGGGACACTTCCGATCATGGAGGTGAGGAGGAATTGAAAAACAAAAGAATACAGATCAAAGTTCACCGCATGGAAGCATTGGCCGGTTGGTTGGGTGATGGGTGGGAGGAATTCGCGCGCATGCTTGAAATCGGTCTGCCGGCCCTGACCTTGACGCAAAAATCAACGATGGACCGGATTGGAGAATCGGTCCCCGGTCTGTTGGACGCCATACTGAAACGCTGTGGAGTATGAAATGGATAAACGAGATGAATTCAGCAGGATCCTGACAAGAATGAAGGTGACGGATGATCATAAAACCCGGATGTTGTATGCAAGCGATCATTCTTATGCGCCGGTCCTTCAGCCGGACCTGGTCGTCCGCCCGCATACGTCTGACGAAGTGATCGACGTCGTCAACCTGGCGCGTGACAAAGGGTATCCCCTGGTGCCGGTAAGCTCCGGCCCCCCGCATTTCCGGGGTGACAGCGTGCCGTCTGTGGATGGCGCGGTCATCGTCGATCTCTCCGGCATGAAACGGATCGAATGGATCAACCGTCGCAACCGGGTAGCCGTGATCGAGCCGGGGGTTACATTTTCGGAGTTACAGGCAGCGCTTGACAAACAAGGGCTGCGCACCATGTTTCCCTTGTTGCCGCGCAGCGCCAAATCGGTTGTCGGCGCGTACATGGAACGGGAACCGTTCACCCTTCCCAAGTATGCCTGGGACCTGGGCGACCCCATTGCTTCATCGGAAATCATTCTCGGTGACGGATACCGCATGCGTACCGGCGGCGGTGCGGGCCCGGCCCCCACACTGGAGGGGCAGCGCAAAGTCGGGGGCGCGCAAAAACTGCCCCTTTCTCCGGGCGCCATGGACGCCCGCCGCATTATCCAGGGATCCCAGGGAAGCATGGGCATATGCACCTGGCTGGCAATACGGTGTGAGCTATTACCCGAGCACGAGGAAATCCGTTTCGTTGGATCGGATGAATTAGGGCCTCTCATCGAGGCGGCCTATCGTTTGATATATCTCAGGCTTCCTGACGAGATGTATATAATAAATGCCATGACGATGGCCTGCCTGTTGGCGCAGTCGCCCGAAAATATAGCGGCTTTGCGCGATCGCCTTCCGGAATGGATCCTGGTGTTGAGCGTGGGAGGTTATGGGACCCTGGCCCGGGACCAGTTCGACTATAAAATGGGTGATCTGGAAGAAGAAGCCGGGAGGCTGGGGATTGAACTCAATGCATCTCTTGGAGGTGTTGCCAACAAAGATTATCGCGGGCAAGTCGTTCGCCGGATTTCATCCGGTGAATACTGGAAGATGCGCTATCAAGGCGATTGCCGGGAGCTCTTCTTTTTAACGTCCCTGGCCAGGGCGCCTGAGTTCATCGGAAAGATAAAAGAGACCGCCCGGACCCACGGATGCGATCCCTCAAATATGGGTGTTTACCTTCAGCAGGTAATCCAGGGGACGGCCTGCCATGTAGGATTTGACTTTTTTATGGAGCCTGACCGTATACGCGAATTTGGGCACGATTTTCATGCACTCAGTCTGACAGCCTTCGAAATGGGCGGATATTTTTCCAGGCCCTATGGTGATTGGGCGGATATTGTCTATCCCCCGGCAAAGACGTTTGTGAAATATGCGCGAGGGCTGAAGAGAATTTTTGATCCCGCCCTGATCATGAACCCGGAAAAGCTCTGTTTCAAGGAGATGAGCGGATGAGGCTTGAGGAGTATCACTACGAAATGTCTCACTGCCACCGGTGCTCGTACTGCAAGTTCATGCCCTTTCAACTGATGCAGAGCCGGCGTTTTGCCTATAACTGCCCCTCCATTGCACTGCGCAACTTCCATTCTTATTCTGCCGGTGGACGGGTGGTTCTGGGCCTTTCACTGCTGGAAGGCCGGTTAAAGGAATATACGGACACCATGCGCGATGTGGTTTTTGAATGCACCCTGTGCGGGGCCTGCCAGTCCCAGTGCCGGACGTATAATTACAACCTCAATCCCATTGAAGTCATGCAGGCGTTGCGCTGTCATTTTGTGGAGCAGGGCGAATTCGTGCCTGAGCAGATGATGATAATCGAGAATCTGAAGCGCGAAGACAATGTGTTCGGCGAGCCGAAGCAGAACCGCGAGGATTGGGCCGACGGCCTCGTGGTCAAGGACGCCAACCGGGAGAAGGTGGATGTGCTGCTGCACGTGGGCTGCCGCGCCTCGTATGATCAAGATTACTGGCCGGTGGCCCGGGCCGCCGTTGCGCTGTTGAAGATGGCCGGTGTGGACGTGGGCATTGCCGGCAAGGCGGAAAGCTGCTGCGGAGGCCGGGCCTACGAAATGGGGTTCAAGGGGGTCTTCGAGAATCTTGCCGATGATCTGGTCAGCCGGGTCAAGACGTCAGGGGCGAAGGCTCTCGTTACTCTCTGTGGTGACGGGTACGGGGCCCTGAAGCAGTACTACCCTTTGACCGGTCGCTCCCTGGACGTGGAGGTGCTCCATATCACTGAATGTATCTGGCGGCTGATTGAAGAAAAGCGCCTTCAGATGAAAAAGGACCTCCCCCTGACCGTAACGTATCACGATCCCTGTCACCTGGGACGCAGAGGCGAACCGGGTATTCCCTGGCAGGGTGAATATACGCGGCTGGAGCCCCATATTTTTGCCCCGGTGCCGGAGAAGCCGATGTACCTGGGGCTGAACGGCTGTTACGAACCGCCGCGCAACATCCTCAAGGCCATACCGGGCGTGCAACTGGTTGAGATGGAGCGCAATCGTATCTTCAGCTGGTGCTGCGGGGCCGGCGCGGGCGTCTGGGAAGCCTATGAGGAGTTAGCCTCTTTCAGCGCATCGGAACGGATCGAGGAGGCCCGGTCCACCGGCGCCGAAGCGCTGGTGACGGCCTGCCCCTGGTGCGAGCGCAACTTCAGGGACACGGTTGAAGTCCAGGGCACGGAATATGAGATTTTTGATGTTGTAGACCTCGCTTACAAGTCAATGGGAGGTGATCCACGTGTCACGGCCAATACCTGATGCGGCGTTTCAGGAATTCGTGGATGCAGTGGGAGAAGCCAACGTCTCCAGGGATCCCGGTATCCTGGAAACATATACCTACATGAACGGGCTGGCCCAGGGAGCCTCTGGTACCCTGTGGCAGACTCGGCCGGTATGCGTGATCCTGCCGTCCAGCACGGAAGAAGTGAAAAAAATCGTGCGGATCTGCGGCAAACACCGCCTGAAATTCAAGGCCCATTCCACAGCCTGGTGGATGTACGCTCTGGCGACGTTCCCTGATTGCGTCATACTGGATATGCGGCGGATGAAGCGGTTGGAAATCAATGAACGAGATATGTTCGCGATCACGGAATCTTATGCGACAGCCGGTGAGACCCAGGTGGAGGCAATGAAAAAGGGCCTGACCCCCCACCTGGTGGGGGCCGGCCCCAATGCTTCCAACCTGGCCAGCGCTACCAGCATGCAGGGCACGGGCGGAACATCGGTGCGGACATCCATGAACGAGCGCAACGTGCTGGCGGTGGAATGGGTAACGCCTACCGGAGAAGTCCTCAAACTCGGATCACTCAATACTCCCGGCGCGGGCTGGTTCTGCGGAGACGGGCCGGGGCCCAGCCTGCGGGGCATGATGCGCGGTGCGACCGGATGTAACGGCGCCAATGGCGTCTTCACCCGGGCGGCTCTTAAACTCTATCCCTGGTACGGGCCTGCCTATCAATGCGGCGGTTCACCTCCCTTCTTCGACAGCAAGGAGATCCCGAACAGTTATCTTCGCTACGTGGTCTGGGACAATCGTGACAACGAGGTGGAAGCCCTGTACCGGCTGGGAGAGGCCGAGATCATTGATTACAACAACCGATGGGCAGCTGGAGCCTTCACAAGCGCCATGTCCACCTCCAACGCCGAATACCTGGAAATGGTGGCCCAAGGCGAATACAAGGACCGTTTTGGCGAAGGATACTGGACGTTTTTCATGCATCCGCCTTCTCAACGTGCCTTGGAATACCGAGTCAAGGCCTTTGAAACCATCATGCAGGAAACGCATGGCGAAATCATCGATCCCATGATCTTCGGCAAACGGTCCTACGAGATCGCGCTGCAGAATGCCGTGCGGGCCATCTGGATCGCCAAATCCGCGTACATGCCGACTTCGGCCAATACCGGGTCTCTGCCCATGGCATATGAGACCGTGGATCAGTGCTTCAAGCACGCCTTGCCGATTTCACTGGATGCCAAGCAGGAATTTGCGAGCCAGGACAAAATACTCAATGACGGCCGGGATAACTGCTATGCCTGCATTGACGAGGATGCGCACTATATTCATATCGAGCATGCCTGCTTGGTGGAAATGTGGGAACCCAAAAACGAGCCGATGGGCGCGGCCTTAAAAGGCATGATCGGCTCCCTGGCCAAGGGAATCGGACCGTTGTACGCTTCCATGCCGGCCAGTTTCAGGGATCAGGTCATTTACAGGAAATATATTGCGCGTATTCGGCACATGCTTGACCCTCTAAGATCGGCTCACAGTCCGGAAGACACATTCATGCTGTTATTGCCGGAGACGGAACTGGGTGAACCGATACCGGAAGAGGAAAAATAAGGAACAATAATAAGACAGGAGATTTCCATGATCTATCGCATGCTGATCTCAGCGCTTATGTCTTCCTTGAAACAGGCCTGTAAGATCACAGCGTGGAGAAGTCCGGATTTCCGCGCCCGGTTGGACCGGGCGAGCTTCTTCATGCAGGTAAATATCTCCGACGACACGCGTTGCTACCAGCTGAAGAAAGGGAGATGGCGGTCGTCAAAAAGTCCGGCGGGAAGCCATCCCGACTTGCTGATCGAGTGGAAAAGCGCGCGGGCTGCCTTGCAGTGTCTTGTGCATCGGGATGTTGCGAATATCATCAAATCCCACATGGCCGCGCTTACCGAGGGCCGGCTGTCCCTTGAATTCAATATGCCGTCCGTTTACCGGTTCGGTACCCTTCTGAGCCTGATGACAGAGGCGTGGCGTCCACGTCAAAAGCGCGGCACGGGAGAGAGCAGATGGCAGACAAATATGACCTGATTGTAATCGGCTCCGGTTGCGGCGGCGCGGCGTCCGCGGCCTTGGGCGCGTATCACGGATATCGGACGCTGCTCCTGGAGAAAAACGACTTTGTCGGGGGCCGTTGTGCGACCCGTGACATCCGGGGTTTTCAAATGGATCACGGGCACCTTTTCGCCCGCTGTGACAAGGGGCCGCATGGCGAGGTGCTGCGTATCGTAAAGAGCGAAGACTTGATTCCGCCGTTTGTCTATACCGACGATCTGGAAGCGATACACCTATTTCATGGGAAAATGTTTCATCGGAAGGAATATCATTTTGATACGTTCCCTATGATCAAGATTTTTCTTGTGATGAGAAATCTGTTTGATTTCAGGACGCTTGATTTCATTGAGGGTGCCCGCCTGATCAGGCGGATCCGTCGCTTATCGGATGAAGATTTGCGCGCCCTGGACAATGTAGACGTTGCAACCTATGTTTCCAGACATTGCAATAATGCGTTTATCAATGACGTGTTCGGGGCCCTGGGTGCGGTCATGTTCGGCGCATTGCCGGAAGAGGCTTCCGTCGGGGAACTGATCCGGTCGTTGGGAATGGGAAAATCGCCTTATAAAATGTCGACGGGTTACCCGGTCAACGGCGAGGGCGTTTCCGCAATTCCCAAATCATTTATGCGGGCCGCGGAGCGCCACGGCGCCCGGGTCCGGATGAAAACCCCCGCAAAGGGAATCCTGGTCGAACAGGGGCGCGTGCGGGGGGTGGAGATCGAAGGCGAGACAATTTATGCGGACCGGGTGATCAGCAACGCGGGCGTGCGTGAGACCGCTCTGAAGCTGGTGGGGGAACAACATCTCGAACCCTCATTCGTTTCCTACCTGAATCGATTAAAATACTCTTACGGCGGCATCAGCCTGAAATACGCCCTGGATCGGCCCATTATTGATTTCATCCGCGGAAACAAGGTGCCGTCCGATTTTATCCGACATATGAGCGACGCCATGGAAGGCAGGGTGCCGGAGGAGATTTCCATAATGTCGGTGTGCACCTCCAATCTCGACCCCAGCCTCGCGCCGGAGGGGAAACAGATCCTTGTCGCCATCTCACCCGGGCCCGCGGTCGAGCCGGGCAAGGTCAGATGGAAACCCTGGGTCGAGAGCATGAAAAGACAGATCGCAGAGTTGGTGCCCGGCATCAATGACCACACCCTGTTTTGTTCCGTGTCCACACCGGACGTCATCGCCCACGAAAGCGGCCGGTTTTTCGGTGATGCGGTGGGAGTGGCCCAGACAATCGATCAGATCGGTGACAAGACACCGCCGGCTGTTTCCCCGATCCTGGGGCTCTATAATGCCGGCGCTGATGTCGGCTGTGAGGGAGTCGCCACCGAAATGGCAACCCAGAGCGCCATTGATTTGTTCAAAAACCATTTAGAGCCGTCCTGATGTGGCATTACAAGGCCTTGGGGCGACATCACGCCGAAGCTCACGAAAGCGAGCCTCGAAGGTTGCGTTTCCATGTGATGCAAACAAGGTCCGGATCGTGCGCGTCTGGCGTAGTGAACGCCTGTTACAGAGGCCTTGATCGTACTGTACTATCCCTCGAGCTTTTTCAGGGAATGGCTTTTTGTGCTTGCCATATGCCTGTAGTGCGTGATATGGCTAGCAATATGAAAACAACCGTAGATATACCCGACAATCTGATGCGAAAGGCGAAAGCCGTTGCCGCCAGGCAGAAAATCACGCTGCGCGCTCTCATCGAGGAGGGGCTTCGAAAGGTCCTGAGGGAACCGGAAGGAGAACGGGAAGCGTTCAAGCTGCGAAGGGCCACGTTTC
>JAFDKD010000724.1 GCA_019307165.1 Deltaproteobacteria bacterium
ATCTTGACTTTTGCGCCTTTTGTGCCTTTTTGCGGCTATCTCTTTCACTATTGCCGTTTTTTCTCGATGAGCCCGAGAATAAACTCGGTTTGAAGTTCAATGTAGTCGTCAATGGTGTAATGGCGGGCAAGAAACCATCGACGGAATGTCCACATGTGTCCCAGCACCGAAATGTTGTGAGCCGCTATCTCAATAGAACGTTCGTCCATCGAGGGAAGGTCCCCGCTTGCCACGAGACGCACCAGCACCTCAACAAAAAGGCCGGTGATTCTCAATTCATTCTCCAGCACTTTTTTTTGCCACTGTTCCGGAAGGGACTGGGTTTCCTGGTAGATGAGCAGGATAAAATCGCTCATGTGATGGCAGACCTGAAAGTACTCCCGGATGACACCCGTCAGGGCATCCCGGCCTCCGGTCGCCTTGGTTAGAGATTGGGTGACACCCTTTTCGACTTTTTCGTGAATCGTATGACAGACGAGATATAAAACGTCCTCTTTGGAAGCGAAATATTCGTAGAGGGAGCCGATGGAGATGCCGGCGGCACCCGCTATCTGCCTCGTAGTGGTTTTGTGGAATCCCTGTTTGATAAAAAGCTGCACCGCGGCACCCACGATCTGGCGCCGTCGCTGCTCCACCAGTTCCGGGTTCTTGATGTGGGTCTGGATCTCCTGGGTGTGGTTTGGCTGCCTGTCCATGGTCTCGAATTTCCGGTAATTATGCTTAAATAACGGTTTTGAAGACGGTTGTAGCCGCTCACAATACATTCCCTCCCGTAGATGCCTGTCGTAGCGCAGCGGAGATCCCGCAAACGGGGCGGGGAGGTTATTGAATTTTGAACGAGCGCTCAGTCAACTTGATATCACGTCCGGATAATTTTTGTCAATGGTATACACACACGCGATATTTTTTTCTTCAGCCGGGGCATCGTCCCGGCTGAAGAAAAAAATATTGACAAACCATCAGGCAACCCAATATAAACAAAATTGACTGAGCGCTCGTTCATATTTGTGGGTTCGGGTGCGGATGACGCGATACCGGGAATGACATACAGACAGGGGACCAAGGAGGAAGGCTTTGGATTTTGATCTGACGAAAGAACAGGAAATGATCCGAAAAGAGGTAAGAAAATTCGCCCAGAGCGAGATTGCGCCCATCGCACTGGAATTGGACGAAAATGAGGCCTTTTCTCCTGAACTGACACGGAAAATGGGAGAGATTGGGCTTTTCGGCATGTTTGTTTCGGAGGTTTATGACGGACAGGAAATGGATTACATCTCCTACATCATTGCTGTCGAGGAAATCGCCCGAGTCGACGGGTCCCAGGCGGCCACCATCGCCGCCGGGAACTCCCTGGGCATCGGACCATTATACTATTTCGGCAGTGAGGCGCAGAAGAAAAAATATCTTCCAAAGCTTTGCAGAGGCGAGGCTCTCTGGGGTTTCGGGCTGACAGAGCCGACGGCAGGTTCTGACGCCGGGGGCAGTAAAACCACTGCCGTGAAAGACGGGAATGAGTGGGTAATCAACGGATCCAAGATATTTATCACCAATGCGGCCTGCGACATGACCCTGGGGGTGACGGTTCAGGCGGTTACCGGGGAGAAGCCCGACGGAAGGCCCGAATATACCTGTTTTATCGTCGAAAGTGGCACCTCGGGGCTTAAAGCGATCCCCATGCACAAGAAGATGATGTGGCGGGCTTCGAACACGGCGGAGCTTTATTTTGATGACATGAGAGTGCCCAAAGAAAACATCCTGGGAAAACCGGGAGACGGCTTTCACCAGATGCTCAAGACCCTGGATGGCGGGAGGCTTTCCATCGGCGCCATGGGGCTCGGAGGGGCACAGGGTGCCTATGAGGCCGGACTGAAGTATGCCAGGAAACGGCACCAGTTCGGACAGCCCATCAGCAAATTCCAGGCGGTGGCATTCAAGCTGGCTGACTGCGCCCTTGAAATAGAATGTGCCCGAAACCTGCTGTACAAGGCCTGCTGGCTGAAGGACAAGAAACGCCCGTTTGAAAAAGAGGCTGCCATGGCAAAGCTTTACTGCAGCGAGACCATGGGAAGGGTGGCCAACCATGCCGTACAGATCCACGGCGGCTACGGTTTGATGAAAGAGTACCATGTGGAGCGTTTCTACAGGGACCAGAAGCTTCTTGATATCGGCGAGGGAACCTCCGAGGTGCAGCGAATCGTCATTTCAAGACATATCGGTTGTTAATAATCATTGATTATGAAGGAGGGAACATTAGTGGATGACATCCTACTGGTAGAGGAAAAAGAGGGGGTGGTTCTCCTGACGCTAAATCGCCCTGAGGTGATGAACTCATTTAACTTCGCTCTGCTGCATGCACTGCGGGATCAGATTGAATCCCTTCGCTGGGATACCGGGGTACGGGTGATCATCATCACCGGCAGCGGCGATAAAGCTTTTTGTTCCGGGGCTGACCTGAAAGAGCGGGTAACCCTGACACCGATTCAGGTGAAAGAGTACATCTTTACTATTCGCACTCTGTTCACTTCCATCGAACAGCTCAACAAGCCGGTCATTGCAGCGGTCAACGGTGCGGCATTCGGCGGAGGGACCGAACTGGCCCTTGCCTCTGATATCCGGATTGCCTCCATGAACGCGACCTTGGGTCTTACGGAAACCCGGCTGGCCATCATCCCCGGGGCCGGGG
>JAFDKD010000725.1 GCA_019307165.1 Deltaproteobacteria bacterium
CCGCTACGCTCCGACAAGGCTGATCGATAGGGTAACTTCAAGAAAAGGGCAATAGCCATAGACTCGGTTAAGTTCCGCCGGAAAGCGGCGGACAGGTCCCCCTTTGCAAAGGGGGAGAGTGCAAAAAAGCCCGACGGTTAAGCTGACTTACCTAGCCCGATGGGAGTCGGTTGTCTTGAAGTTTCACAAGAGGATCTTCCGCCTTCAACCTTCTTGTAACCTTTCAGCTTTGAGCTTTGAGCCGGTAGCTCGTTGCGCGTTACGCGTGTTGAGCCGGCTAAAGGGTATCACTTGTTGGTCGTTAGTTGGATGTTGATTAGCCTTGCCGATTCGGCGCGTCAAACTTCAATATTCCAAATTCCTTGTTCGACCTTCCTTCGTGCAAGACTTCGGAAGGCACGTATTCGTTATTCAATATTCTCTTTTCCAATCCAAAATCTAAAATCCGAAATCCGAAATCTCCTATTTTCCCTTGAAGGTCGGCTCCCGCTTCTCCAGCTTGGCGGTGATGGCCTCCCGGAAATCCTCGGTATTGAGCAGCATGCTCTGGACGGTCGCGTTGGCGTCCAGGGACGAGACCATGTCCGTGTCCATGCTTTTGTCCACGGTCCGTTTCGCCAACCCGACCGCCAGGGGCGGGATTCGGAGAAACCGCTCCGCGAACTGCATGACTTCGGATTCCAGGGCTTCGGCTTCCACGGCCTTGTTTACCAGGCCGATGCGCTCCGCCTCCCTGCCGTCGATGGTATCGCCCATCATGACCAGTTCCTTGGCCTTGGGGAGACCGACCGCCCGGACGAGCCGCTGGGTCCCGCCCAAGTCGGGCACGATCCCGTACAGGACCTCGGGAAGGGCGAAACGGGCATCGACGGCGGCGATACGGAAATCGCATGCCAGCGCCAGTTCCATGGCCGCGCCCAGGGCATACCCGTGGATTTGGGCGATAACCGGTTTTTCCAGCCGTTCGATCCTGAGAAAGGCATCCTGGTGGCGCCCCAGGTGATAACGGTAGCCGGCCCGGCTGCGGTCCATGCCGCCGCCGAGGCCCTGCAGGTCGGTGCCTGAGGAAAAGGCCCTTCCCGCGCCCTTGATGATGACCGCGCGAACATCGGCCATCTCGTTGATTTCGTCCATGGCCATGCCCATCTCGCTCAGGAGTTCCATGCTGACGGCGTTGAGCTTTTCAGGCCGGTTCAGCGTTATGGTGGCAAAGGGGTCTTTTCTTTCGACAATCAATGTGGTGTAGGTCATTTTCGCCTCCTTTTTTAAAGGACCTTCCGGGTTTTCAGTGGGCAAATATTGCGTTAACAACCGCTCGTGCTCAGCTAAACGGTGCTCGTGGTCGTTGGGTTGTATCCGCCGCAGATCAGCTGTTCCTTGCCGGGCCTCATAGGCGGGATATAAAATCCCGCCCTACAGCGATTGGAGCGCACGAGCACGCGCGCAAATGATGCCGTTTCAACGGCATCGCCTCCCTTCATAAATCGAAAACAAAAAATCGGCAATCGAAAATTTCCTTGACATCGCGCAGGAGCGGGCGGCAGTCTGCCGACATTCGGATTGAAACCATTCTCTTTACAGGGAGGAAACCATGCCCAATGCCAACGTCAACGGCCTTGATCTGTATTACGAGGTTCACGGAGAAGGGGAACCGCTCATTCTCATCCGTGGTTTCGGGAGCAATGCCGACCACTGGTACGCCCAGGTGCCGGCCTTTTCAACCAAATACAGGACCATAACTTTTGACAACCGGGGCATGGCCCGGTCCGATGCATCGGAGGGCGCCTACACCATATCCATGATGGCGGCGGATACGGCCGGTCTGATGGACGCCATCGGTATCTCCGCCGCCCACGTCCTCGGCCTCTCCATGGGGGGCATGATCGCCCAGAGCCTCGCCATTGAATACCCCGGCAAGGTGCGGGCGCTCATCCTGGCATGCACCCATTGCGGCGGCCATCATGCGGTCCAGGCCTCGGACGAGGTTAGAGAAAAACTGGCGAAATATGCCTTCAGCGCGGCCCCGGAAATGGCCGTGGATGCCATGACCGTCCTTTTTGCCGAAAAAACCCTGGACGAATCGCCCGAACTGGGCCGGGAGTACGTGAACGTCTCCCGCCGATTCCGGCCCACCCCGGATATCCTCATGGCCCAGCTGGAGGCGGTTCAAGGTCACGATGCGTGGGCCCAACTGCCGGATATTCAGGCCCCCACCCTGGTCCTGACGGGCAAGGAGGACATCCTCATACCGCCCGAGAACGCAGAAATCCTCGCCGAACGCATTCCCAACGCCCGGCTGGAGGTTATCGAAGGAGGCGGCCACCAGTTTCTGATTGAACAGCCTGAGGCATTCAACAGGGCGGTTCTGGACTTTTTAACCCGCCTGGATGAAAGCACCAAGGACGCGTGAACGGTGTCCCCGCCCTCTCGGGGCGGGATCTTTTACAGGTGTCCCGTCTTCGTCCCGCACTTGTGCGGGGCTACGCCGCGGCCCCGCCCAACAACGGCGGGATCTCCGCTACGCTCCGACAAGTCTAATCGATCGGGAAACTTCACGAAGACGGAAACCTTCGTGCTCGTTGTCGTGGTCGTAATCGTAATCGATTTCAATCAATGACTCAGACAAATCGCCGTAGGGTGGGATTTTACATCCCACCAAATAAAGCCGGTAGAGGACAA
>JAFDKD010000726.1 GCA_019307165.1 Deltaproteobacteria bacterium
CAATGGTTTCACACGGTATATCGGCGGCATCCACCTTGGCCTTGGCTTCTTCCAGATGTTGCCGGACCTCCGCTGCCAGCTTTTCTTCCAGGGAAGGGGCCACAGCCAGCTGCCCGGGATATAAATCGATCACACTCACGACAAAAATGGTACTGTTACACGTGGCCCCCAGGCTGATGGCCTGATCCAGGGCCATTTTGCTGTAATCGGATCCGTCAACGGCAACCAGTATCCGTTCACCTCTCGTCAAAGGGCATGCAACCTCTTCTGATGCCATTCGGCTTCCTCCTTGTAAAATCTTAGGTTATCGACTCTCTCGGCAAAAGTAAGTCAGGTTGTCGAAACCTGCCTGTCAAACGGCTAGTGCATGCCTACGATACCAGTCATCGAGAGAACAATAAGTGCTGAAACCCAGATCGCCAATCCCATGTAAAGATAGGTCTTCTTCCTGGCATAGGCAAAGGCCGCCGCAAGGAGGCCCCAAACCGCGACGCTGCAGCCCAGGGCCAGGCCGAACTGCGTAAACCCGTCGCCATAGGTGAGATGCTTCAAATAAAAATGTCCGCCCGGGAACCCTCCCCCCACTTCCTGCCACACCGTCTCGGCGCTCTTGCCTTGGAAGATGGCCTCAAACAGCTTGAACGGATTCAATTTATTGTTTTCGGGATTGGCCACGGAGATCACCGGCCCGACCATGCAGATGATGCAGGCCACGATAGTCACCCAATATACGATTTCGCCGTAGACGATCTGCGAACGCGGCATTTCGGGGGATTTTTCGGCATTCATATTGTCTACCTCCTATCAGGATTCGGCTCTTGTGAATTTGATGATGGACCGGGTCACAACGCCGAAAATGACGAGAAATACGCCGGCGTTTACCCAGACGGGGAGCGTGCCTATGACACCCAGCATATTCAGTCCCTTGGTAAGCAACCCGAAGCAAGCGAAAAACATGAATCCGATCAGCAGATACCGCACAAACCCTGCCTTGACGCGAATCAGAATCAGTGCGCCCAGCAGACCGCCCAGAACCTGACCCACGAGCCAGGGGGCGGCGAACACCGGAATGATAGCTCCCATGAGAAGATACGGCCACACGGCAATGCAATCGCCCATGCCGAGCAGGACCCCGCTGTTGGCGGCGGCCACCTTAAGGGGCACCGCCATGATGAGGTTCTGTGCGGGGACGATGGCCCAGCCGGCGCCCAGTCCGAAGAACCCGGAAAGCATGCCCACACCGACGATGGCGAACATGACCCATCCGGCCCGGGTAAGGGGATAGTTGATCACCTTACTCAGAGAGACTTCATAATAGGGCTGGGGCAGCTTCAGCCATTTGGTGAACCCATCCACCCGCTTGACTTCGGGCCACTCGATTTTTTTGCCGCCAACCAGGAAGTAGACAGCGAGACTTGCGAGGATCAGGCCGAGGGAAAGCCGGACGAGACCCTCGCCGGTTTCTCCCAGGTGCTTGGCCACGTATATGGCGCCCTGCGCCCCTGAAAAGGCCCCCACACCGTAAGCGGCAGCGCAATAAATACATATCTTCAGGTTGGCAAGCCCGCCGCGCATAAAAGGTCCGGTCGATATCAAACCGCTGAACATGGCGACGATCAGCCCCGTGGCCCTCACAATCAGGCTGTCCACCGGGGTGAACGCCAGCATGAAGGGCGTAAAAAGGACACCGCCGCCGATTCCGCCGATCACGGCGACCAGAGCGATGGCAAAACTCAGCAAAAAGAAACCGAAAAGCCATCCCCATATGGCCCCGGAGGTCATGCCCCCTTCGGGTATTTCCGCAGCGCTGGAAAACAATGCCAAGGCTATGTAGCTTAATATGAGCACGAACAGCATGACATTAACTTCAAGCCATGGTGATTTAAATAATCTTCCCATCTACCGCTTTCCTCCTTTGTGATTTTAAGCACAAGCTTCTAACACACCAAGATTCCGGAGTCAATCTAACAATAATCATGGCATTCATAATCCCCTTTCATTCCCAGTGTCCGTTGTCCCTTTTCTCGAGATCGATGACCCCCCGGGGCCGGCCCACGTGGCCCTGCTCGTTGATGAAGGAGTTGGTGAGCCAGTTGATGATACTGATCACGAAAGAGCCGAACAGCGCCGCCCGGAAACCCGCCACATGGACCCCGGAAATAACGCCCGACGCCATCATCAGCAGCAGGGCGTTGATCACGAACGTGAACAACCCCAATGTCAGGATGTTGATCGGCAGGGTCAAGATCAGCAGAAAGGGCCTCAGAAAGGCGTTCAGCATCCCAAGTATGGCCGCCGCAAAAAAAGCGCTCCAGAAACCGCTTACCCGAATTCCCTCGATCAGGTATGCGGCAGTCAAAATGGCGGCCGTCAGTATCAGCCACCTGACAAAAATACCTTTCATGGCGTCTCAGCCTCCTTGCTTCCGTTTCCTGAATGCCTCTGCCTCAGCGGCCAATTCCTCAAGCAGGTCTTTGAGAAACCAGTTTTCGGATACAGGCGTCAGGGTGGCCCACAGGATAGCCGGCAACCCCGATTCGCGATAGCCCTTCAGAAGGCGGTGCAACTCCTCCTGGGCGAATCCCGACATGATCCCCGCGCGACGCATGGTCGATGCCGCGTCCCTCCCCTCGCCTGCCTCTCCGTTCAAAATGCCGGCAAGGGGCGCGGACAAGTC
>JAFDKD010000111.1 GCA_019307165.1 Deltaproteobacteria bacterium
GGGGGAGGATGCGCCGGAAAAGGGGATTGAGTTCTGGGGTCCTTTTCATCTTAGAGATGCTGATTAAGTTTTTTTTTAACCACGGATGACACGGATGGCACGGATAAGATCGGCAACAAAAAGATGGAAATACAGGATTGAAAAATAGACAAATCTATTTTTCCCTAAGCATTCCCATCCTTCCCGGTGCGTTTGCACCGGGCCTCGCGTTGCGAGGCACTTGCCGATCCTATCCGCCACATCCCTGCTATCCGTGTAATCCGTGGTAAAAACATCAGATTTGCGGCGGCGTGTGACATGCCGCCCTTTATCGGTTCCGTGGGTGCACGATCGTCGTGTCGTTTCCTAGGCGAGTGATCTCAAACAGGACCAGCGTTTGATGTCTAACCAGGCCAAGTTTCGCGCAGGTGTGGCGTCATCCGAAGAGAAGAGGAGGAGGAATCGTCAGGAATAGGATTCATCTCCCGGCGGGCCGACAGCCCCGTCAGGAGATGGGTTTGCACAGTTTGGCGTGTTTCTCCACGGGTTGACCTCCGGAGAAGAGGTTAACGGAGAATGTTTGGATTTACTTGAGTTTATGGGAACCCTTTTTCTTTGTCAAGAAAAAGGTATTTTCATTCTCATTATGAGTTTAAAAAAGAATATGTGTCAGTATTTGCTCCCCCTCCCCTTAATCCCCTCCCGCAAGAGCCTGCCCCTGATCCGGGGGGAGGGGAATAAACGGGCTCAACAATGCAACATTTATGCAAATGATACCTACCGTTCATTTCAACGTCTTCAGGTCAGAACAAATTACCATTTGATTTGGTCAGTATTCATCCAATTGCTGATGGGAACGCCCATGCCCGTGGGTATTTTCCTGCCTCCCATGTCCACCACTTTCACTTTGTACTGATAAAGCCGCAGCATGGGAACGGTGTGCGATTTATAGGCAAATGACTTGCCGTCGAACATGCCCTTGAAGTCCCAGATCATGGTGTCCAAGGCCTTCTTGACCCCTTCACGAGTGAGGTTGCCGGCATCGTGGGCCCGTTTCAGCCCCTCCTGGATGACAAAGGCGTACATGAGGCCGATGTGGTACAGGGTCAGGTCCTTGAAGCCGCCGCTCTTGATGCCCTTGGCGTAGGCGTCGGGGCGGTACTTTTTGGCGAAATCGTGCAACAGCCTGACATAGGCGTTGTCCATGGGGGTCGCCTTCCGGGGTACGGCGTCAAAATAAGGCCAGCAGCTTGCCGCTATGAACCCGTCAAAGGCCGGTCCCATGAGCAGGATGGGTATCCTGCCGCCCATGTAATGGGTCCCCATGAGCTGCACCTTGGGCATAACCTTTTTGACGGTCTTGAAAAAGACGGACGTGGCGGCCTGGGTCCCGGTGTACCCGTGGAAAATGACATACTCGGCCTTTTTCTTGCGGAGCAAGGTACACTCGCTGGTGGCGTTGGTGGCATTGTAGGGGTATTCGATCTCCGCAATCACGTCCAGGCCAAGCTTTTTGGCGTATGCGATCCCTTCGGGCGTCCCGTCCCTGCCGTAGGCGGTGGGGCTGAAGATAAAGGCAACACGTGCTTTTGCCGTTCCCTTGTGGTTTTCGTTGATCCACTTGACCAGCACCTTGATCTGGTCCTCGTAGGTGGCGCCGACCGAATAATAGTAGGGGAACTTATCCGGACCGCCCTGGGGCCCGAAGATTTCAGAAGAAAAAGACCCGTCCACCCAGGGAATTTTTTCTTCCACATTCACCTTCTCGATGAGGGCCTTGAGCCCGCCGGTGATGTACCCGCTGGCCATCAAAAATTCGTCCCGGCCGTATTCGGCGCAGTACTTGTTGAAATTGGCGACCTCCACGGTCGGCGTGTACCGCATGTCTTCCAGGTGCCAGTCGATCTTCTGCCCGCCCAGACCGCCGGCCTCCTCATTGAACCATGTCATGGCATCGATATACCCCCAGCCCATCTCATCCAGGGCCCCGAGAGGCCCGCTCAGGGGCAGCTGTGTCAGGACCACGACTTTCTTTGCCGAGACATTCCCTCCAAAAGCAAACACCAGCGCCATCGCAAGCACCAAAACCAACACTACACGCTTTTTCATGGTAAACCTCCCTGTTTGGGTTAATCAAGCCGGGGGCATCCCCCCAATCGGGATAAAGGATTAATGGAATGATGGAATCGTGGAATAGTGGGTCACAAACGAAAACAGCCGCTAAAAAACAATAAGTTAAGTGATTCTTTTTGTTAAAAGGTCGGGCTTTTCTGTTTCGAGTGAGCCTTGGTTGGATATGCTGTTACCTATTTATATAGAAATTATTACTTTTTCAAGACTATTCTTATCCTATCGGCCGGTTGCCGATCCTGTATCGCAAATATCCCGGGGCAACACCAATTAATATCTCCCGCGAAGCCTGTCCTCGACTTTGATAGGGAAGTGGGAATCCAATCCTCCGTTTACCTGGATCCCCGCCGGAGTTTATCCCGCACTTGATGCGGGACCAGGATGACAGAAAAGATAGAATTTCGATTGGTGCTAAGTGTTGCTTTTTGGGGCTTCAGGTATCAATATGGAGACGTAGGTGCGCAAGATCACACGCCCAGTGTCAGCTGGTCCATAGATTTCCTCCGGAATTTATCCGATACTTTGCCATAGCCACATAGTCGGGCGGTTCATGAACAGGGAGGTCCAACATGCGAAACGTACTGAAATTCAAAAAAATTCTCGTGGTTGATGACGAGCCCGGCATAGTGGAAAACCTGGAAGAAATCCTTGACATGTGCTTCGTGGACAGCGCTTTCGACTTCCGGAAAGGCCAAAAGTGCCTCAAAACGAAGCAATACGATGCCGCTGTCCTGGATATCATGGGCGTCCGCGGCTACAAGCTTCTGGAAATAGCCACCGAAAAAGGCATCCCCGCCGTCATTTTGACCGCCCATGCGTTCAGCCCCGACAATCTGGTCAAGTCGATCAAAGGGGGCGCGCATGCCTATGTGCCGAAATGGAAGGTCGCGGATATCGACATTTACGTGGATGAGGCGATCAAGGCGAGCGAAGAAAACGAACCCCGGCGACTCACCTGGTTTGAAAGACTCAAACCCTACTTTGACGAGAAATTCGGTCCGGATTGGAAAAAATCGCACGAGGCGTTCTGGCGGGAGTTTGACGACGAACTTCGTATTTCAAAGAAGGAACTGGAGGAAGCCATGTAGCCGGGGCGCGGCTGGGTGGGGGTGATCGGGTAAACAGGGATTTTATCCATTTATCTATTCCCCCTCCCCTTAATCCCCTCCCACGAGGGGAGGGGAATTGAGTTGTCGGGCAGACGCTTCAATTCGATTGTCCGACATTCCTCAATTTGTGAAATCAATACCTGCAGCCGCCCCCGCGACCGTAGCCGCCGGAGCCATTGCCGTACCCCATGCCTTTGCCTTTATTCCTGCCTTTACCATACCCGTTGCCCTTTCCCTTACCCCTGCCATAGCCTCCGGCATATCGGTCCTCGACCCCGAGCTTTCGGGTTTCGATCTGATACGCCAGGCGGGCATCCGCCTTTTTGGCGCGCAGGTCGTTGATTTCCGTCTGAAGGGCCCGGGCCTTGTCCACATCGGGACTGGGGCTGTCGAGAACGGCATTCAACTCGGATGATTTGTAACGGATCATGCCCCTTATTTCATCTGTTTCCCGGTCGAACGCGCGGTTCAGTTCAGTGAGCCTGTCTCTTTCACCGGCCGTCAGCGCGCCGGTCCCGCTGTCGGCTCTCGGGCAGTATCCCTGGCCGCCGCCCCTATAATCCCCTGAAGCGCCGTCGCCTCTCCAGCAATCCCCCTGACCGCCGCCGCCGTAATCCCCGTAACCGCCTCCTCCATACCGGCCCTGACCCCGTGCAAAGGCGGGTGAAGCAACGACCGCCGCCAAAAACAATACCCCGAATACGGTTGCTATTTTCTTCATTTTGACACCTCCTCTTTTGGATGTTGACGTTCTGCGCGGCATGACATTTCCCGCGCTGTTGTTTTCAGGATAGAGCAAACGGCGTGCCAATAAGGTTGTTTAGCGCGTAACTAAGTGTATTTACAGGTTAAATTATGACTCGTGACTATTGGGAAGATTGACATGCATGGACGTGTGTATAACTTATGCACATATCGGACTGCGGTTTTTGAACGAGTGTATACAATCTTCACATTTCCATTTCGTGCTCGTTGTCGTGGTCGTAATCGCAATCGATTTCAATCAACTGCGCACGCACGTCGCCATAGATGGTAGGGGGCTTGTACGACGTCTTTTAGGCGTATTTATATCCCGCCTGCGAGACCGGCAGCGAACGCTCGATCTGCGGCGGCATGTAAAATGCAGCCCTACAACCCAACGATTACGAGCACCGCTTCGCTGAGTACGAGCACGGCAAAAATTGGAGCACAAGCACGAAAGGCGTCCAATGAAACTCAACATCCCAAACAGGGTCCATATAGCCACTTACGTCCCCCCTTGGATGATCCTTGGTGGCGTGGTCATTCTCTCGGTCGTTGTTATTCTCCTGGCCGTTCAAAACATCAACCGGGAAAAACGCTACATGTCGCAATTGCTCAGCGAAAAGGCCGGTGCATTGATCAAGTCTTTCGAGGCCGGGACCCGAACCGGCATGATGGGCATGATGTGGGGAGGGGCGCAGGTACAAACCCTCTTGGAAGAGACCTCGCGCCAGCCGGGAATTCTGTATCTCGCCGTAACGGACAAAAAAGGTCGTATCGTGGCCCATAGCGACAGGGATAAAATCGGACGGGAATTTATGGAAAGCGCCGCCCTCCGGGACCTGCAACCCGGCGCCGAGGCGCGCTGGCGCTCGACAACGTCTGAAACCGGCCGGCCCTCCTTTGAGGTTTACAGATATTTCAGGCCGATCCTTAAACCAGGAAAAAACGGGCGGCGCCGGGGCATGGGCCGAGGAATGGGGATGATGGACGGGCGTAACGACTGGTGCCTCCAGTTGGAGCGTTCAGAAAATGAACATATCATATTCGTAGGCCTCGAGACCGCCCCATTTGAAGCCGCCCGAAAAGGCGACATCCGAAATGCCGTCATCATCTCCTCGGTCCTTTTGCTCCTGGGGTTTGCAGGGCTTTTTTCCATGTTCCTCGCCCAGAGTTTCCGCTCCACCAGACGTCTCCTCCGGGATACAAGTGCTTTTGCCTCGAAACTGGTCACCAGCCTCCCGGTCGGCCTGATTGCCACGGACAGGGACGGGAGGATCGCCTTTTTCAATGACGCCGCGGAAAAGATTACCGGACTCGAAGTGGATGAGGTTCGGGGAAAGGCCCCCGGAGAGGTCCTTCCCGATCGTCTATGCGGGCTTGCGCCCGCTCTTGAAAAGGGGGCGTCCCTGCTGGAAAGAGAACTGGAATGCGCCTTTTCACAGGGAAAAACCGTGCCCGTGGGCGTCATCGCCACCCAGATCCGCAATGACGAGGGGGAATTTGTAGGCAATGTGCTTATCCTGAGAGACCTGGCCGAAGTGCGCAGGCTGCAGGGTGAAATCCGCAGAACGGAAAAACTGGCGGCCCTCGGCGGGCTGGCGGCGGGCGTGGCTCATGAAATCAGAAACCCGCTCAGTTCCATCAAGGGGCTGGCCTCCTATTTCGGGAGCAAGTTTTCCGAGGGCAGCGAGGACAAGGAGGTCGCCGGTGTCATGGTTCGCGAGGTGGACCGTCTGAACCGTGTGATCAGCGAACTCCTCGAGTTCGCGAGGCCATCGGAACTGAAGCCTGCGCCCACGGACCTCAATGGGCTGTTGGATCACTCCCTGAGGCTGGTGCAGCAGGATGCGGTGACCAGAAACATCACCATTGACCTGCGGAAAGACGAAAAGGTTCCCCGGGTTTCAATAGACCCGGACCGAATGACCCAGTGCCTGCTCAATCTCTATCTGAACGCTATTCAAGCCATGAAAGAAGGCGGGCGATTGAGCATCAGAAGCTTGCTCGACGGCGATGGTAATGCAAGCCTGGAGATCGAGGATACGGGTGAGGGGATCAGACCTGAGGACCTCAACCGGATTTTCGATCCCTATTTCACCACCAAGGATTCGGGGACGGGGCTGGGTCTTGCCATCGTACACAAGATCCTCGAAGCCCACGATGCGGGCATAACGGTCAGGAGCACACCGGGCAAAGGCACGGTATTTGCCATATCGTTCAAAAGCGACGCCGGCAAAGGCGATGAAGGAGGCCGACATGACGCAGGCTGATGAAACGGTCATCCTGATTGTCGATGACGATGAGGGTCATCTGACGACCCTCAGGACCATTATCAAGAGCTGGGGCTACCGTGTGGATACGGCCAACGACGGCGCCCGGGCGGTTGAAAAGGTCGAGAAGACGCTCTTTGACCTGATTCTTATGGACGTCCGCATGGCCGTCATGAGCGGCATCGAGGCCCTCAAGCGAATCAAGACATACAATCCCGCCATTCCCATCCTTATCATGACGGCCTACTCATCGGTGGAGTCGGCGGTCGAGGCCTTGAAAACCGGCGCCTACGACTACCTGACCAAGCCCCTGGACTTCGAAGCCTTGAAGCTCACCATCGAGAGGGCCCTCGAACACAAGATGCTGAAGGCCGAAAACAAGGCGCTCAAGGAAAAAATCCGCTCGGATTTCGACCTGAAAAGCATCATCGGAAAGAGCCGCACCATGAAGGCCCTTATCGACATGGTGGCCATGATCGCCCCTTCCGAAGCCACGGTGCTCATCAACGGAGAGAGTGGGACCGGCAAGGAATTGATCGCCAGGGCCATTCACTTCAACAGCCCCCGCAGGGAAGGGCCGCTGATCACGGTGAACTGCGCCGCCCTGACCGAAACCCTGCTGGAGTCCGAGTTGTTCGGCCACGAAAAGGGTGCATTTACAGGCGCGGAAAAACGGCGGGAAGGCCGTTTCGTGCAGGCGGACAATGGCACGCTTTTCCTGGATGAGATCGGGGAAATGTCGCCTGCCATGCAGGCCAAGCTGCTTCGCGTGCTCCAGGACGGGGAAGTTCAGCGGGTGGGAAGCGACCGGACGCTCAGGGTCGATGTTCGAGTACTGGCCGCTACCAATCGCGATCTAAAAGCGGAGATGGCGGACGGGAACTTCCGCGAAGACCTCTACTACCGGTTGAATGTCGTAAACCTGCAGGTCCCGCCCATGAGGGACCGTATCGACGACATTCCCCTGCTGGCGCAACACTTCCTCGATATATACGCCCCAAAGAACCGAAAAGAAGTCAAGGGGTTCACCCCCCTGGCAATGGACATGCTGATCAAATACAAATGGCCCGGAAACGTCAGGGAGCTTGAAAACGCGGTGGAGCGCGCCGTGATCATTCTGGCCGGGGACTTTATCACGGAAAAGGAAATGCCCCTGGCCATTGCCCAAGCCTACGGCCTGGACGGCGAATCCTCAACGCATCCCCGCCCGGTCGTAGGGACGCAACGGCTGGAAGACATGGAAAAAATGGCGGTCCTGGCAGCCCTGGAAGACACGGGGGGAAACAAAAGCGAAGCGGCCCGCACGTTGGGCATCACCCGGCGGGCCCTGTACAACAAGATTGAGAAGTTCGGGCTGTAATTAATTCTTTTGCCGTTCAGTGAACGGCAAAAGAATTATTCTCAAGGGTTCAAGGGATAGCTTACAACAAGACTTCGCCCTTTCTCGAACAGCCCGCTTTTCCGCTTCTGCAGCATGACCGCCACCAGTTCGTCACTGCCGTCGTTGTCCAGGTCCTTGATCGTGTAGTCCGACA
>JAFDKD010000727.1 GCA_019307165.1 Deltaproteobacteria bacterium
GGGCGGAGGGCGGAGGGCGGAGGGCGGAGGGCGGAGGGCGGAGGGCGGAGGGCGGTAAAAAAATGCCGACGAAATTTGACATGTCAACATCTCACTTTACTAAAATCCAAATTCTAAATCCTAAATCCTAAATTCTAAATTTCCTCATTCCTTCGACATTCCTTGTTCAGTGTTCGATATTCGATATTCTCTGTTTTCAATGTCCCTAACCCGCAACTCGCAACTCGCAATCCGAAATGTTGACAAAATCCCTCTTTTCAATTAATTTGACACCCAGTTCCTTTGTCAAATTCCAGCCGTTACGGTGATCGTTCACCGGCCGTGGGGAGATGCATTCGGCCGGCTTTATGGAGGGCTTCCGCCATTTCAGACTTCAGTCAAAACAGCGACCGAATCACTACGTTTCATATCCTGGACCAGGACAGAAAGCACCTGAAATCCGCACTCAGGCTTCATTCCAAATGGAAAAAGACGGTCCTGATCGTTCCACTGCTGGCCAGAGAGTACACCGATCCGGCACTCAGGCCCGTTTTCAAAAACATCCTCAGTCAACTGAAGGGTGTCACCTATCTATCCCACATCATCTTCGGCCTGGACGGGGCAACGGAAAAAGAAGCCTTTGAACTGCGCGATCTGATAAAGGGCGCGGGAATAAAGTATCCCTTGATCCAATGGAATGACGGGCCCGGGTTTGCCGGCATCTACCAGCAGTTGAACGAGGCCGGGTTTAACATCAACGAACCGGGCAAGGGCAAGAACATGTTTCTGGCCTTCGGCATCGCGCTCGCGCTCGGCGCGGAATCCATCGGGCTCGTCGATGCCGATATACGGACCTTTCGAAGGTCCCAGCTCGACCGTCTTTTCTATCCCGTGGTGGCTCTGAACTATGATTTCTCAAAGGCCTATTATGCCCGCCTGGCGGAAAGGCGCCTCTTCGGTCGTGTAAAGCGGCTCCTGCTGGACCCGCTTCTGCTGTCGCTCAAGCGGAAGTTTACTCAGAGCAACGAAGAAAAAATGCTGGATTTGATAGAATTTCTTCTATCGTTCCATTACCAGCTCTCCGGAGAGGTTGCCTTTCATGCGGACCTCCTCAAACGGATGCGTTTTGCGACCAATTGGGGTGTCGAAATTTTCACCCTGATCGAAGTTTACCGCAAGGCTTCATCAACGGCCCAAGTCATGTTTACCCAAAAACCTTTTGACCACAAGCACCAGGAGGCCTCTTCCGGAGACAGGAGCAAAGGGCTCAACAGAATGGCCATCGATATCGTCACCACCCTGATGAACGCCTTGATCATCGAGGAAGGCCTTGAAATCTCGGACACGTTTTTCCGCGATCTGGCCATCACGTATCAGGCTGTGGCCGAAGAACAGGTGAAAAAATATTCCGATGACGCAGGGTTCAGTAACCTCGGCTACGACCGGGACGCAGAGGAGAGGTTGGTTAAAAATGTCTTTCGCGGCAGTATTTTGCAGGCCGGCGACCTGATCACCGCCCCTTATAGAATGACGGAGCGGTTTCTGAGGTTCGTCAACTCACATCGCGAATTCGACCCCTTTCTGAAAGACGGGTTGGCGGAGGCCATCCTGTCGGTAGAGCGCAAGGCCGAGCAGTGGGTGTTTAAAATGCCCCAAACGGTTTCCTGGGAGCGCGTAAGCAACAGACTGCCACGGATTTTTTACGACCTGATCGAAGTTGTGGAGGATGAAAAGAGACGCTTTTCATGATAACGGCGGATCTCGATCTTCGATAGCGGCCCCGGTCCCTCCGAAGGGGTCATCCATTGTTGTCCTGACCGACCTCGACGGGACGCTGCTGGATCACGACACATACGACTGGCACGCGGCGCAATCCGCGCTGGACCTGTGCCGGTTGAGAAACATACCCGTGGTCCTGGTCTCCAGCAAGACCCGCGCGGAGATGGACGTCCTGCGCCGGACCTTGGCCCTAGCCGACCCTTTTATTTCCGAAAACGGTGGGGGCATTTTTTTCCCGGGGGAAATGGCCGAGTCGCCGCCTCAACAGGCGCAGCCTGAGCGTGGCCTTTGGAAATGGACGCTGGGTTCCCCTTACGGGGACGTGGTGTCGGCGCTGAAACGGATTCGAAAACGACTCAAATGGAAAATCACCGGCTTCGCCGACATGAGCGTAGACGAGATTTCAACGCACACCGGATTGGACAGGGCGTCGGCACGGCTGGCGGCCATGCGCGAATTTGACGAACCTTTTCTGGTGCACTCCCCTTCTCGTCCCGATGAGCGCTTGCTGAACGAGGCGGCTTCCGATGAGGGTCTGTCCCTTTCGCTGGGAGGGCGCTTCCGCCACCTTCACGGAAAAAGCGACAAGGGCAGGGCCGTCGAAAAATTGCTGGCCTGGTACGGTTGCCGGCACCGGGATCTTGTATCCGTCGGTCTGGGGGACAGCCCCAACGATTTCCCCATGCTCGAACGGGTGGACGTTCCGATCCTTGTCCGTTCAACCAAGGAATACCCCGACCTGGGGAAAAGGATCCCTCGAATTCGAATGACCCGACTGACGGGTCCGGCCGGGTGGAACGAGGCCGTGCTTGAAATCTTGCGAGATGCCCTACCGTAAAGATCAGGGTCCAAAGGACCCGGCTTCGCTAAAGAGCAGCTTCGCCGCGGCACGCCCGGCTTTGAAGCCGCCCCCA
>JAFDKD010000728.1 GCA_019307165.1 Deltaproteobacteria bacterium
TGGGTACGGTGACCTTTGCCATCAGCCAGTCCGGCGAGACTATCGACACCCTGGAGGCGATGCGTGAGGCCAAGCGGAAGGGCTCGCGGGTGCTCGGCATCTGCAACGTGGTTGGCGGCACCATCGCCCGGGAATCCGACGGCGGCGTGTACATCCACGCCGGCCCCGAGATCGGGGTGGCCTCGACCAAAGCATTCACCTCCCAAGTTACGGCCCTGAGCATTTTGGCCATCATGCTCGGACGCATGCGGGTCATGTCGAGGAACAAGGGGCAGGAGATCATCGATTCCCTCCAGAAAATTCCCCGGCAAGTCCAGCAGATCCTGGACAAAAACGACCAGATCGAAGAGATCGCCAAAGCCTACTGCAACGACTCCAATTTCCTATACCTGGGCCGGGGCGCCAACTTCCCGGTCGCCCTGGAGGGCGCCCTGAAGCTGAAGGAAATTTCCTACATCCACGCCGAGGGCTATCCCGCGGCGGAGATGAAGCACGGTCCCATCGCCCTGATCGACGACAACATGCCGGTGGTGGTCATCTGCCCTCGCGACAACGCCTACAACAAGATCCTGGGCAACATCGCCGAGGTCAAGGCTCGGAAGGGACGGCTCATCGTGATTGCGACCGAGGAGGATGAGGAAGTCTCCAAAATGGCCGACCACGTGATCACTATCCCCCAAACGCTCGATATGCTCTACCCAATCCTGGCCGTTATCCCGCTCCAGCTCTTGGCCTATCACATCGCCGTTCTGAGGGGCTGCGACGTGGACCAGCCGAGAAACCTGGCCAAAAGCGTGACGGTGGAGTAGACTCTACCTTTCATCCCGTAGCCACAAATTCAGATCAGGAGGAGAGATGAAGAAGCTCATTCACTCGGATCACGCCCCCAGGGCGCTGGGCCCTTACAGCCAGGCCGTTCAACACGGCGATCTGGTGTTCCTGTCCGGACAGGTCGGCATCGACCCGGCAACGGGAAAATTCATCGACGGTGGGGTGGAGGAGCAGACCCACCAGGTCATTAAAAACTTGACGGCGGTGCTGGAAGCGGCGGACCTGGACCGGTCACAAATCCTGAAGACGACCATTTTCCTGGCCTCGATGGAGGATTTCCAGAAGGTGAATGCGGTCTACGGCGAGTATTTCTCGGACAATCCGCCGGCCCGGGCTACCGTTGAAGTTGCCGGGCTCCCTCTGGGGGCTCTGGTGGAGGTCGAGGCGGTGGCGGCGAAGTAGCCCCAAATTCTATTTTCTAATCGACGCCGATATTTGTTATATTCCCTACCACACAGACCGTTGGCTGTGTGGCAGATGGGATTTGCGGACAATGGCCGCTGTGCCCCATTCGATAAGGCGTCGTTTTGCCTGCGGGAATGGATGGGCCCTGGTGGACCCCAGGGACTTCAAATCCCTTAGTCGGTTGTTTACCAGCCGAGGTGGGTTCGATTCCCACACATTCCCGCCATTTTTTTACGGTTTGGTATTAGTTTGAAATGGATTTTAATCATCGTCTGTTTTCTTGCGTCGGCGGCTGAACCTGCCCGCAGTGAACCGCCCGAGCGGGGAGAGCCGTCCGTCCGATCGGCCGGCTCGGCCCTTGACAGCATCGTGCTGGATGAGGGGATCATCAGGGCCAGGCGGATCGAGCTCAAGAACGACCTGGAGATGCTCTCCCGGGAAGAGGTGCCCGGACTACGGAAATGGCAGCGTAAGAAATCGGCCCGGGTGGCCATGTACAGCTCGATGCTGCTGCCCGGCCTGTGGCAGGTGTACAACGGCCGGCGGATCAAGACGATCATAATGGTCGGGTTGAGCACGATTTATATGAGCAAAATCTGGCTGGAACACAAGAACGCCCAGAAGAGAAGAATCATCCGGGACACGTTTCCGGTGGACAGCAACAGCTGGCGGAACGAAAACGCCTGGGTAGATTTTCACAAGGCCCACTCCCTCGATTACGCCTGGTGGTCGGGGGCCATTTGGTTGATCGGTGCGCTCGATGCCTATATCGACGCCCATCTGTATGACATCAGGGTGTACAAACCCACCATGACAGGCGGGGCCGGCCGGTCCAGTTATCTGACCGTCGGGGTCAGCTTTTAACCCGATGCCTGTCTAGATCCGACTTTTCACCGGAAATAAACATGTCTTACTCAATGGAACGGATAAGAAATTTTTGCATCATCGCCCACATCGACCACGGCAAGTCCACCCTGGCCGACCGGTTCCTGGAGGCCACTGGCACCATAAGTGAGAAGAAGATGCGCGAGCAGGTCCTGGACACTATGGACCTGGAGCGGGAACGCGGCATCACCATCAAGAGCCATCCCATCCGGATGCGGTATGCCGCCGCCGACGGGCAGGACTATCTGTTTAATTTGATCGACACCCCGGGCCACGTCGACTTCACCTATGAGGTGTCCCGGAGTCTGGCCGCCTGCGAGGGGGCTATCCTGGTAGTGGACGCCGCCCAGGGCATCCAGGCCCAGACCCTGTCCAACGTGTATCTGGCTCTGGAAGGCGGCCTGGAGATCCTGCCGGTCATCAACAAGATTGACCTGTCCAGCGCCCGGGTGGATCAGGTGAAACGGGAGCTCATCGAACTGCTGGGGGTGCCGGAGGATGACATCATGTGCGTCAGCGCCCGGGTCGGGACCGGGGTTGGCGAACTG
>JAFDKD010000729.1 GCA_019307165.1 Deltaproteobacteria bacterium
CTATTGTTCATGTACAGGGTATGGTCAGACAGGGCCCTACAGCCAGCGGGTAGGGCACGATATTAATCACATGGGAGTATCCGTGATTCTGGGCGTGACGGGGCGACACCTTGGAACCCCGGTTGTACCGGGGGTGCCGGTGGCGGATATGACATCCGGCGTCTTTTGCGCGCTTTCCATCTGCGCTGCATTGGCGGGTCGTATGCAATCGGGAGAAGGAAGGTATATCGATATATCCATGACGGACTGTATGGTCTCATACATGCACGTTCATGCATCCGCCCTTTTCGGCAAAAACAAGGCGTCGCTGCCGATCTCGGGAGGTCATATTCGTTATGAAACCTATGAGACAAAGGATGGTAAATTTATCACTATCGGAAATGTGGAGGACAAATTCTGGTTTAACTTCTGTGACTTGATCGGTCGGGATGACCTTAAGGCATATTCGTTTGAGAGCAGTCAAAACCAAGAGACGGTTAGGGAAGAGATAAAAAAACTCTTTCGCAAAAAGACAAAAGAAGAATGGATCGCACTTCTGGAAGACACAGATACCTGCTATGGCCCGGTAAATGAGCTTGATGATGTGTTTGCAGATCCTCAGATAAAACATCGAGAGATGTATTTTGAGATAGACCATCCCGTAGAAGGCAATGTAGGACAAATCGCTCTCCCCGTGAAATTTTCAGAACAGTCACAGACTCTCCGATCCCCTCCCCCGACACTCGGGCAGCACACTGATGAGGTCTTGAGGAAAGCCGGATATTCCCCTCAAGAAATCGGCGAATTGAAAAAGTTATCCGTTGTTTAATCTCAAAATGCGAAGGTATTACAGAACATCAAATTTGGAAAACGGGTGAAACCATGGTGGAATTCCCAAATCTTTTTTCACCCATAAGGGTGAACCGCATAGAATTGAAAAACCGAATCGTCATGACAGCGACGCACCTCGGGTATAATGCGCCGGGCGGCGACGTAAGTGATCGTTTGGTAGGGTTTTATGAAGAACGGGCGAAGGGCGGTATAGGTCTTATCATTGTCGGCGGCTGTCCCGTTGATGACCATGTCAGCATGAGGAATATGATGCGGATAGACGATGATCGTTATGTAGCCGGCCTTAAGAGACTGACATGTACCGTAAAAACGGCCGGGGCCAAAATTGCGGCCCAGATATACCAGGCAGGCCGCTATGTCCATTCCTCAATGATAGGCGGAAGAACACCATTTTCCGCATCGGAAGTGCCTTCAGCATTAACGGGAGAAACCCCCAGAGCCCTTGAATTGGAAGAAATTTCGCTGGTCCAGGAAAAATTTGCTGAAGCAGCCCTCCGAGCCAAGAAGGCAGGATTTGATGCCGTTGAAATCCACGCCGCCGCGGGGTATCTCATCAGCCAGTTCCTGTCTCCCGTAACCAATAAACGGGAAGACAGGTATGGGGGCCCCATCGAGAATCGCATTAGGTTCGGCCTTGAGGTCGTCGATAGAACCAGGAAGGCCGTTGGTCCTGATTACCCCATTGTGGTGCGCCTGTCGGGTCATGAGTTTATGAATAGGGGAAACGGCGGCAGGGAGGCAAAACGGTTTGCCAAAGCACTGGAAGAGGCCGGATGTGATCTTTTAAATGTGACGGTAGGATGGCATGAATCCCGGGTTCCGCAATTGACCACTTTTGTTCCCCGAGGATGCTTTGTTTACGCCGCCCAGAGGATAAAGTCCAGCGTGTCAATTCCGGTTCTGGCCTGCAATAGAATAAATGATCCTCCCCTTGCGGAGGCCATTCTTCAAAGAGGCTCGGCTGACATGATAGCGATGACAAGGGCGGTCATTGCGGATCCTGATTTTCCAAACAAGGCCTTAGGGGGAAAAAAGAATAAGATATATCACTGTGTAGCCTGCAACCAGGGATGTTTCGACAATATTTTCAAGTCTAAACCGGTTGCCTGCCTGGTGAATCCGAGGGTAGGCGTTGAAGGGGAAACAAGAATCGTACCTTCCGGCAATCCAAAGAAGATTATCATTATTGGGGGAGGCCCCGCTGGTATGAAAGCTGCCTGTACAGCGGCGGAACGGGGGCACAAGGTGTTTCTGGTGGAAAAGAGCGATCGGCTGGGAGGACAACTCCTCCTAAACCGAAATATCCCCGGAAGGGAGGAAATGGCTACGGTGGTTTAAGATCTTCTAAACAACCTGAACGCTCTGAAGGTTGACATCCTTTTGAACAAGGAGGTTAATCAACGATTCATAAAAACAGTAGCCCCTGATACAGTTGTTTTGGCAACGGGCGCATGTCCCATACTTCCCGATATTAAGGGTATTGAGAACGAAAGAACGCTCCAAGCCTGGGATGTAATTAGGGGTGAGGCAAAAGTCGGCGAAAGGGTTGTCATTATCGGTGGTAATGCCGTAGGGCTTGAAACGGCTCTGACACTGGCCCATCAGGGAACCATCTCCCCGGAAGTCCTTTATTTTCTTTTGGTGAATAGAGCCGAATCGTGGGATGCCCTGGAGGTATTGACCAGCAGGGGGAGCAAGGATGTCACCGTCTTGGAAATGACCGGGCGGGCCGGAAAGGATATCGGGAGTTCGAGCCGATGGACGGTAATGGCCGAACTAAAGCGTCTGGGCGTCACCGTAATGACGGGCGCCAAGGCGATCGAGATAGGCCCTGTTG
>JAFDKD010000004.1 GCA_019307165.1 Deltaproteobacteria bacterium
ACACAAATCGCCGTAGGGTGGGATTTTACATCCCACCACTGAGACAGGCAATGGACAACCGATCTTCGGCGGCATGTAAAATACCGCCCTACAACCCCGCGATGACGAGCACCGTTTCGCTGGGCACGAGCATGAACGGATTTTTAACGTAACACGAAGTTACATATGAGCGCCGCCTCGTTGAAAAAACGCCAGGCTGATCGAGAAAGAAACTTTTCCTTGATACCTTAAGCTTCCATCCAGCTTCCCCATTTTTAAAGGGGGATCGAGGGGGATTTGCCAACGGTTTTAAATCCCCCCCAGCCCCCCTTTTGAAAAGGGGGGAGAGTGCAAAAAAGCCCGACGGATAAGCTGACTTACCTAGTCCGATGAGCGTCGGTTTTCATGAAGTTTCACAAGAGCATAAAGTAGACAATGTTCAATCTTGAATCTATTATGAGACGACCGGAGGAGCAAGCGCATGGCAAAGACGATTCGTTTTTTGTTGAGCCGGGATGACTGGTACCACCAGCGGGGATATTGGGTGATCGCCAAGACCCTGAGAAACGCGGGGATCGAGGTGGTCCTGGGCGGAACCCAGACGCCGGAGGATGTGGTGAACACGGCTATTCAAGAAGGTGTGGACATCATCGGGTATCGCATCATGGATGCCGCGCCTAAAATCGTCGTGCCTATTCTTCTGGAGAAGATGAAGCAGGAAGGCGCTCAGGACATTCCGGTGGTCGTGGGCGGCATCGTTCCCAAAAAGGAGGAAAAGCTCATCAGGGAGATGGGGATCAAGGAGGTCTTTCACCCATACAGTCCCCTGGAGTCGGTCGTGGAGCGGATCAGGGGGCTTGCGGCGGAGGCGCGGAAACAGGGGGTGGCATAGTCCCGGGTGGTCCACCTTGAACGCAGACGTCCGTTTTGGTAGAAACGTAAGCGTTTCCACCGAAGGTAACGGCACGGGAATACCGAATACCGGACCAGGAACTTGGAAGGGAAAGGAGATGGTTGTGCCCGATGTATGGAAAACAAAATTGAGTCCTCAGGCCTTTCTTGAACGGAGCGCCCGCGTGTTCGGAGACCGGGAGGCGGTCGTCTACGGGGAGCGGCGATACAGCTACGCGGAGATGTACCGCAGGGTAAACCGGTTTGCGTCCGCATTGCGGCGGGCCGCCATCGGGAAAGACGACCGGGTCGCCTTTCTGACACCCAACGTGCCCGCTTTCCTCGAAGCGCACTATGCGGTGCCGCTTTCAGGGGGCGTGCTGGTGCCCATCAATATCCGCCTGTCGCCCAGGGAAGTGGATTTCATTTTGGACCATTCCGAGCCTGAAATCATTTTCGTAGACCCGGAATTCACCTCTCTGGTCGAGGCCTCTCTTGAACGGCGCCCTTCCCTGAAAATCGTGAACGTCCCCGACGGCGAGGGAGGCAAAGGGCTGGACGGGCCCGATTTCGAGTCCTTTCTGGATGCCGGGGACGACGAACCGCTGGAATGGTCCGAGGGAAATGAAGACGATCTTATATCCATCAACTACACGAGCGGCACCACCGGGCAGCCCAAGGGTGTCATGTGCAGCCATCGGGGGGCCTATCTGCAGTCCCTGGGGGTTGCGCTTGAAATGCACCTGGACAACGAATCCCGGTATTTGTGGACACTGCCCATGTTCCACTGCAACGGGTGGTGCTGCACCTGGTCCGTGACCGCCGTGGGCGGCGCGCACATATGCCTGCGGAAAGCGGACCCGGATGCCATCTGGGACCTGATCCTTCAGGAGAAAATCAGCCACTTCTGCGGCGCTCCCACCGTCCTGGTCAGCATGCTCAACCATCCCAAGGCCCAGGAGGTGAATCTGGGGGGAAACGTGCGCGTGGTCACCGCAGGGGCCCCGCCGTCGCCCACCCTCCTCGGACAGGTGGAGTCCGCGGGCATAGAAGTGATTCATCAGTACGGGCTCACGGAAACCTACGGACCCTATACCTTTTGCGAATGGCAGGCCCCATGGGATGAACTGCCTTCGGACGACCGGGCCAGGATCAGGGCCAGGCAGGGGATCCCCCTGGTCACCGCCGACAGGGTGCGGGTGGTGGACGATTCCATGAAGGATGTGCCGGCGGACGGCGAGAGCCTGGGCGAGGTGGTCATGCGGGGCAACACGGCCATGAAAGGCTACTACAAACAGCCGGAGACCACATCGGAGGCGTTTCACGGCGGGTGGTTTCACAGCGGGGACCTGGGCGTCATGCATCCGGACGGGTATATCGAATTGCGCGACCGCAAGAAAGACATGATTATCAGCGGCGGCGAACACATCTATTCCATCGAACTGGAATCGGCCATTGTCGAGCACCCGGACGTACTGGAGGTCGCGGTGATTGCCATTCCCGACGACACGTGGGGCGAGGTGCCCAAGGCGTTTGTCGTTCCCAGACCCGGGGCGAATCTCACGGAGGAGGAGATCATCGAATTCGCGCGCGCCCGCGTGGCCCCATACAAACGCCCCAAGACGGTTGCATTCGGCGATCTGCCCAAGACCTCGACGGGCAAGGTACAGAAGCACATTTTGCGCGAAAGGGAGTGGGGGGGGCATGACAAGCGTATCCACTAGTTCCAACTAAACCGCCACCAGAGGTGGCGGTTTAGTTGGAACTAATAAGCATTAATTTTTTTTTATGAATAGGAACTGAATGGAGGAATGCTATGAAAATGGAAGAGTTGGAAGATGTTTTGTACGAGGTCGATCAAGGTCTGGCCTGGATTACCATCAACAGGGCCGATCGCTTTAACGCCTTTCGCGGAAGGACAATCGATGAATTGATCTTCTGCTTCAAGGCCGCATGGACGGATAAGGGCGTTGGTGTGATCGCATTCACAGGGGCCGGGGACAAGGCCTTCTGCGCCGGCGGCGACCAGAAACAGCGGATGGAAACAGGGGATTACGGACCCACGGAGAGCGGTCTTTTTGAGGTCGAAACCCTCCACCGCATCATCCGGGAAGTGCCCAAGCCCGTGATTGCGGCCGTGAACGGGGCCGCAATCGGCGGGGGCCACGTGCTTCATGTGCTGTGCGATCTGACCATTGCGGCGGATCATGCCCGATTCGGGCAGGCCGGTCCCCGGGTGGGGTCTTTCGACGCGGGTTTTGGCAGCGCTTATCTGGCAAGGATACTGGGCGACAAGCGCGCCCGCGAGGTCTGGTTCTTATGCCGCCAATACGATGCCGCGACCATGGAACGATGGGGCCTGGTCAACAAGGTGGTGCCCAAGGAAAAGCTGAAAGGCGAGGTTCGGCAATGGGCCGATGAGATGCTCGCCATGAGCCCGACGGCCCTCAAGGTCCTCAAACATTCTTTCAATGCGGACACCGACTCCATTGCAGGCATCGGCGCCATGTCCTTTGACAGCCTCGATCTTTTTCTAGAAACGCCTGAGGCCAAAGAAGGGGTGGCCGCATGGAATGAAAAGCGACAGCCTGATTTTTCAAAATTCCGATAGCGCCAATTTTATGAAAATCTCAAGTTGAACTTGGGATTTTCACATAATTATAAAGGGGATTTACATGGGCAACGACATCATGCCTTCTGCCTGAGCGGACCTTGAAAGCGTCGTGTCAAAAAAAAAGCCGGGTCGCATAACGCGGCCCGGCTTTTTTTGTGTGAGGCGAATTACGCCAGCCAGCGTTTGCGCCGGCGGTAGTGCTTGACTTCCTTATAGCTCTTGCGTTTGCCCTTGTTGCTCAGCCCGAGATAAAACTCCCGAATGTCTTCATTTTCCATAAGTTTTACCGATGGCCCGTCCAGGACGATCCGGCCGTTTTCCATGACATACCCGTAATCAGACAAATTCAGCGCGATACGGGCGTTCTGCTCCACCAGGAGCATGGAAGCCCCTTCCTGATTGTTGATCATTTCAATCAGTTTGAAGATCTCTTTGACCAGGATAGGGCTCAGCCCCATGGAGGGTTCGTCCAGGAGCATGATCTTGGGTCGCACCATCATGGCCCGGCCCATGACCAGCATCTGGCGCTCGCCGCCGGAAAGATAGCCGCTGGTTCGGGCGCGCATGGCCTGAAGCTTGGGAAAGTATTCGTAAACTTTGGCCAGGTCCTTGCGGATCTCCGCTGAATCGCTGCGGACATAAGCGCCCACCATGAGGTTTTCCTCAATGGTGAGATGTTCGAAGAGCCGCCGGCCCTCCATGACCTGGACGATCCCCAGCTTGACGATCTGCTCGGGGTCCAGGCGGTCGATCCGCTTTCCCTCGAACTCGATGGACCCGTCCGTGACCTTGCCTTCCTCGGTGTGCAGCACCCCGGAGACGGCCTTGAGTGCGGAGGTCTTGCCCGCGCCGTTGGCGCCCAGAACGGCGATGATTTTCCCCTCCGGTACTTCAAGGGAAACACCCTTGAGTACGAGGATAACGTCGCTGTAAATGACCTCGATGTTTTTCAGGCTGAGCATGGATGGTGTCCTTTCAATTCCAACTGAGCGAGTCCGATCAGTTGGAAGCGGTCAGGAATCAGCAGTCAGTTTACTCATATTGATCAACGATTTCCGCCAGCTGAGTGCTGATCGCTGACAGCTCCCCGATTGCTCCATCAGAGCAATCGGGGTTACTGCTATTTCTTCTTGGGCGGCGGCAGGAGCGTCAAGGTCGCCTTGGCCTCGATATCGGAATACATGCCGGTGGCGATCACGTCATAGGTGCCGGGCGGCAACGGCGTGGCCTGCTTGAAGTCCGGCTTGATCAGGGGGGTCCATCCCACCTGGAACAGGGTGTTCAGGGTGGTCATGACGCCCATTTTCGTTTCAAGGTTCCCCTTATCGTCAGCCGTGCCGTTGCCCAAGGCCGCGTTTTCCCCTTCGGGCACACCCTTGACGGTGACCCCTTTGGGGAGCAGCATTTCAATGACGACGATTTCATTCGGCTCGAATCCCGAACCTGAAAAGACAATGGGCTTCTTGAGAAGCCCCGGGGTCAAGACCGTTTTGTCCGGGGTGATCTTCAGGGTCGCCTTAGGGGCGGGCTGAAAGGCCGCGCATGCCCCCAGGGCGACAACGATCATCCCAGTGATGAGGAAGAGTCCCAGTTGTTTCCAGCGATTTTTTTTCATTATCATGTCCTCCTTTCGTACGGGGTGATCGATGTTTGATTAAAACTTATGCATGGACACCGCGTCGGGTGCCATTCTCCAGTCCGTGATCGGGTGCAGGTCCGATCCCTTGACCCTGTAAAATTTCACATAACGCGTCATTCTACGGGAGGTTGGGCTGTAGTCGCAGATGCCCGTGGCTCCCTGGGTGACGTTCATGCCCTTCATCTTCTGAAGGGCATTGTACATCGCATCCCCGTTCAGCTTGTCGTAGCCCACGTCTTTGATCGCGATCCTGAGTCCTTCGATGAAGTGCATGGCCCAGGAATACCCGATGGAGGCCGTGCCGTACATCTCTTTGACAGGCGTTTTCATGTATTTCTTCCAGATTTCGGTCATTTCCGGGTGGTTCAGGGTGTCGGTCCCCCGTGAAAAACAGGAAACGACGACGGTGCCTTGCAGGGCGTCCTTGTGAGACTTGACGCCGACCGCACGGTCCGGGCCCCAGTAATCGGACACGAACTGGATCGTCTTGGTCAGCCCAAGGGCATGCGCGTCCCGGACGATGTTGGTCTGGGTGGGGTCCACCCCGCCCACGTAAATGTAGTTGGCGCCTTTCCGGGCCAAGCGATTGAGCCAGACGTCGTGCTTGAGGGAACCCGTGGGAAAGAGTTCCGCGGGGAGCAGCTTGATGCCGATCTTTTCCGCGTATTCCTTGCCGCCCCTGTAAGGCTCCCGGCCGTAGGGGTTGTCCCATTCCATGAAGCCGACGATGGGGACGCCGCTCTTGCCCTTCTTTCTCCAGTCTTCCAGCATCCAGTCGAGGGCGGCCGCAAAACCGTCCTGGTAAGGGGTGCTGTAAATGAACGTCCGGCTCAGTCTGTGCTGGAATTCACCGTCGCCCGGGGTGTAGTTGGTGATCTTGTCCCTTTGGATCAGCGGGTAGATGGCCTTGCCGAGACCGGTGCCTACGGTGTTGACCAGCAGGAGTTTGGGCGTTCTGCGGTAACGCTTGAAGGCGGAAAGGGCGCGCGCCACGTCATAGCGGGTATCGACGCCGATGTATTTGATTTTGACGCCGTCCACGCCGCCCCGTTCATTGTAGTGCTTAAAGGTGGCCGCGCAAACCCGCGACCCATTGCCCGCCAGCCCGGCGATGGCGCCGGTCATGTCGGTGAGATCCAGGAACGCCGCCTCCTTGTCCTTGGCCATAACCGGGCCCGGCCCGGCGGCAAAGGCAAAGATGAAAGCGGCCAGTACAATTACCAATCCCGTTTTCTTCTTCATCGTAATCCCTCCCTCTTGATGATGTTGGATTTTCCCGGTTTAAACCGCACCGGTTGCCTGCACTGATTCCCCCTCCCCCAGCCCCTCCCTCCAGGGGAGGGGAGTTGTCAGGGTGGGCCCTCCCGCCAGGGGAGGGGAGTCGAGGGTATGTCACAACATAGATGCCACGTATTTTCCTTGTATGCCTCCCTCTAATAAGCGAAGGGGTACAGCCTGTACGACGATTTGAATATTTCCCAGCGGTGCGCAAGGCCTCTTGGCTCGAACACCAGAAAAATGATCAGAATCGCCCCAAAGGCGCTTATACCGAGAGCGGCCGCCGGGCTGGCGCCGAGCCATGGAAACGCATGGGACAACATGGGCGATGCAAACAGGACAAGCTCGTCCAGGATCTTGACGAAAGCCACGCCGAAAAACACCCCGGGAATGTTTCCCATGCCCCCGATGATAATCATGCCCAAATACCACAGGGCGTGGGTCAGGGTGTACATCTCGGGATGAACCACCATGATGAAATGGGCGAACAGCGAACCGGCGATTCCCGCGTAAAAGCAGGAGATGAAAAAGGCCAGGAGCTTGTAATGATAAAGGTTCATGCCCATGACCTCGGCGGCGAGATCGTTGTCTCGAATAGCCACAAAGGCCCTGCCCACCTTGCTTCTCATCATGTTCCTTGCCCCGAAGGTCATCATGATCATGACCGTGGCGATGAGGTAGTAGATCCGCTCGTCCGTATCCAGCGGGAACCCGAATATCTCGGGGGGCATGGGGTTGAGCCCCTGGGTGCCGCCGGTGATTTTCAGGTGCAGGATGAGCCACATGGTTACAAAATGGATGGCGATGGTGGCGATGGCCAGGTAGAAGCCTTTGATGCGAAGAGAAGGGGCGCCGCCGATAACGCCGAAGAGGCCGGCGATAATTCCGGAAAGGGGCAGGGCCAGCCAGAAACTCATCCCCAGCTTGATAGTCAGGATGGCCGATGCATACCCGCCCACGGCCATGAAGGCCGGCTGCCCGAAGGAGATCTGGCCGCAGTATCCGCTCACGATCTGAAGGCCCAGCACCACGATGACCGTGATATACAGGTTGTTCATGAAACTGACCAGGTAGTAGGAGCCGAACAGGGGAAACAGATAGAGGAGAAGAAGCGCCCCGATCAGGGCGGCCCAGTGCTGTTTGGTCCTAAAAATGGCCATGTCCTGGCCGTACCGCTCGTCGAATATGCCGCAAGGTCTCATGCTAAATCCTCTCTATCCGTACCAGCCCGAAAAGTCCATAGGGCCTGATCAACAAAATCAGCAGCAGCATCACGTATGCCGCGACTTCCTTGACACCGCCCCCCAGGATGGGGTCCAGGTAACCTGCGCTGACGTATTCCAGCACCCCCAGCAGGAGCCCTCCGATGAGCGCGCCGGGTATGGACTCCAACCCCCCGAACAGCGCCACGATGAGTCCCTTGATGCCCATCTGGGGAAGGGTGTAGTAGATGTCGGTGATGGAGGCCGTGGCAATGCCCGCGACGCAGGCCACCATGGAGGAAATCACCCAGATGATGGTGAAAATCTGTTTGACGCTGATGCCGGTGCTCTGGGCCAGTTGGTGGTCTTCGGAACTGGCCCGAAGGCCCAGGCCGATCTTGGTGTATCGGAACAAAATCCCCAGGGCGCCGAAAAGCACCAGGGCGGCGATAAAGGTGGAGAGCTGCCCCATGGGGACTTTGATGCCCCCCAGAATAAGCACCCCTTTCGGAAGGAAGGGAGGGATGGAAAGAGACCCTCCTTTTATGATCAGCTGGAACACGCCGTCAAAGAACATGAACACCGCGAAGGTGACCAGGAAGGAGGCGAACAGGGGCTGACCGATCAGGGGCCGCATGGTCGCGCGTTCGATGACCAGGCCCATGAAGCCGGTTGCCACGAAAGCCAGGAGGATGGCGATGATGAACGGCAGACCCATGGCCCCGTAAAAGACATAAAGAAAAATGGCGCCGAAGGCGAGGATCTGGCCGTGGGCCAGGCTGGCCACCTGCGTGGACTTGTACACCAGGACGATGGAGACGGCCAGAAGGGCGTAAAGCCCTCCTTCCATCAACCCCATACTTATCAACTGCAAGAACTGTGTCATTTGGCTGCACTCCCCAAAATTTGAAATTCCGCTGAAGCAGGATATGCCGTCATTCCGGCGAAAGCCGGAATCCAGGGCCCCCGTTCGTCTGGATTCCGGCTTTCGCCGGAATGACGAATTGGGGTTGCATATGTGTCTTTAAACATCAATTTTGCCTGAAAAAAAGATATACAAGCTGATTCAACGACAGATTATCGACCCCCCCAGGATCCTGCGCCCTTATCCATTCTCCCTATGCCCTGCGCCCTTCTTACCCTTCCAGCCGGTTCACCTTGATGGTGGTCTTGATCACCCCCTGGCGCCCGTCCTGATACGTAATGGGCGCCTCCACCGTCAATTCCGACTCGTCGCCGTAAAGGGCCGAGATAAGGTCTCCATAGCGTTCTTCCACGAAGGTCCGGCGAAGCTTGCGCGTCCGGGTCAGTTCGGCCTCGTCAGCGTCGAACTCCTTGTGAAGGTTCACGAACCGCTTGATCCAGGCATGTTCGGGAAGGGTCTGGTTGATTTTGGCGATTTCCTCTTTCACGATGCCGATGACCTCGGGCTTCTGGGACAGATCGGTGAATGTCGTGTAAGGGATGTGATTCGCCTCGGCATACCGTCCCATGTTATCGATATCGATGTTGATCAGGGCGCTGACAAAGGTGCGGTTTTCTCCGCCAACCACCAGCACGTCCTTGATATAGGGGCTGAAGCGCAGCCTGACTTCGGCGTACTGGGGCGAGAACTGCTTCCCGCCGGCCAGGGGCTTGAGGTCCTCCATCCGGTCGATCACGATGAGGTGCCCCTGATCGTCCAGGTGGCCGAAGTCCTCCGAACAGTACCACCCTTCGCTGTTCAGTTTCTTTTTTGTGGCTTCCGGGTTCTTGTAATACCCCGCGTACATGAGCGGGCTTCTGGCGAGAATTTCGCCCTCATCCGATATCTTCACGTCGGCCCAGGGGACCACCCGCCCGGAAGACTCGGGCCGGATTTCGCGGTCCCGCGGGTTGGAGATAATGCCCATCTCGGTGCTGCCGTAAAAGAGCTTGATCTCGATGCCAAGGGCCTTGAAGTACCGGACGATCTCCGGGCTCAAGGCGCCCCCGGCCGAATAGATGACCTTGACGCGGGAAAGCCCCAGCCTGTCCCGCAACGACCTGAAAACGGCCTGGTAGGCCACGAAATACTTGAATTTTTCCCAGGCATTGGGCTGTTTGCCCTGGACGTAAATATCCGCGGTTTTGAGACCGATGGGAAGGAAGGTCCGGTAGATGAACCTCCGGAGCCGGGTGGAGTCGATCATCTTGGCCTGGACGATACGGTTGACCGACTCCCACAGCTTGGCCCCGTAAAAGAGCAGTTCAGGGCCGATTTCACGGATATTTTCCTGGACCGTTTCCGGTTCTTCGGGAAAATTGACCACCACGTCGGCAACCAGCGCACCGGAGATGCCCAGGGCCTGTTCCGTGGCCCAGGCGGGCGGGATGAAGGAGAGGTATTCGAACCCCTTCTTATACCAGCTGTCGAGCTTGCTCCATTCCGTGATGGCTTCCACCTCATATCCCTGGCTCAACATGGCCCCTTTGGGGAGCCCCGTGGTCCCCGAGGTGTAGCAGATCACGGCGATGTCTTCGCCAATGCCTTCATCGATCATCCGGTCGAAAAGCTCCGGGTGCGCCTTGTCGTAGTCCCGCCCCAGGTCGAGCACCTGGTCAAAGCTCATCAGGATAGGATCGTCATAGCTCCACAGGCCCTTCGGGTCCCAGTAGATGACTTTTTTGACCAGGGGCAGTTCGTCTTTGATTTCCAGGAGCTTGTCCACCTGCTCCTGGTCATGGCACACCACGAATTTGGAATCGGAATGCTCTACATAGAACTTGACTTCGGATGGGACGCAGTCGGCAAAAATGCCCACGCCTGCGCCACGGGCGCACTGGGCCCCCATTTCCGCCCAAAACCATTCCGGTTTGTTCTCTCCCAGAATGGAGATTTTGTCCCCGATTTCCAGCCCCAGGCTTACGAGACCCAGGCAAAAGGCCCTGACCTTTTCATAATAGTCTTTCCACGTGTACCGAATCCAGATGCCCTGGTCCTTGTCCCTCATGGCCACCCGGTCCGGATGCTCCCGGTAATGCCGGCGGAGAAGCTTGGGAAGGGTGTCCATTTGTCCGGGGACGCCTTCGGTCCGGGGCCGGATGTCGGTTGCGGACGCGCTCTCAGGCGACATTTTCTTCTTCCTCCTCTTCGGCGCCCAGATAGGCCCGAACGACTTCCGGCAGCTGTTTTATCTCTTCGGGGAGCCCCTCGGCGATTTTTCGCCCGAAGTCCAGCACCACGCACCGGTGACAGATATCGCTCACCACTTCCATGTCGTGTTCCACCAGGATCATGGGGGTATGTTTGAGTTCCGATATGTCGAGAATGAAGCGGGCCATGTCCTCCTTCTCTTCCACGTTCATGCCGGTCATGGGTTCATCGAGCAGGAGCAGGTCGGGTTCCGTGGCCAGGGCCCGGCCCAGTTCCACGCGTTTGCGCTGGCCATAGGGGAGCAGGCCGACGAGGCTTTTCCGGATGGGCTCCAGGTCCAGCAGGTCGATGATATCCTCCACGAATTCCCTGTGGGCAATTTCTTCTTTTCGGGTGGGGCCGAAAAAAACAGCCCCCCAGAAGGCGCCCCGCTTCAATCGGATGTGACGGGCGGCCATGAGGTTGTCCAGGGTGCTGAGGCCCGTGTAGAGTTCGATGTTCTGAAAAGTCCGGGAAATTCCCAGTTCGGCGATCTTGTAGGGCGGCAGGCGCGTGATGTCCTTGCCTTTGAAGACGATCTGCCCGCCCTGTGGCCTGTAGAACCCGTTAACGCAGTTCATTAAGCTGGTCTTGCCGGCGCCGTTCGGGCCGATGACGGCCACGATCTCCGAGCCGCTGATTTGAAAGTCCACCCCGGTCAGGACCTGCAGGCCCCCGAAGTGAAGTTCCAATTGCCTAGCTTCCAGGATTGGGTCCAATGGGTACGTTCTCCTTCCCGTGCGTTCGATCGGCATCGGCCGAACCGCAACTCAAATCGACGTGTCCAAAATCCATACCGACGCCTCTCGTGAAATTATGTACAAGCTTGACGCCGACAAGTCAATACATTTATATGGGAAAACCGACCGTTCCCAAGCTTTTTCTATATCGATTTCTGTTTGAGGACGCCTCGCAGGAATATATCCATGGCCAGGCTCGCGGTCGGCATTAAAAAGTCCTTTTCGGGGTTGGAAAAGCGCTTGCTGTCCACCCAGAGCACCAGGCCCGAAAAAAGAGACCAGATGATGTCGGTGAGGGCCATGGGGTGGGCTTCGATGATGGTTCCGTCCCCAATGGCATCCTCCAGTATCCCGGCAATGGCCCTGACGCTCTTTTCCGCCAGCTCGTTGATTTTCGCAACAATGTCTTCGGACAGGTTCCACAGGTCCCTGCTGCTCTGGAGATTGAAAAGGCTCATGAAAAGCAGCGGTTCCGATTTATAGACATCCAGAAACATATCCATGATCGCGTGAATTTTCCCTTCGGAATCGAGATTTTTCTTTTTCCGGATGGCTTCCGCTTTTTCGACCAGCTGCTTGAGCAAGCGGAGGTTGAGCGATGCGTAGAGGTCGTCTTTTTTGTTGAAATAGGTATAGAGCGCCCCGGGACTCAGTTCGGCCTCGCGGGCGATATCTTCCATGGTGGCGCCGCGAAAGCCTTTTGCGGAAAATATCTTTTCCGCGGCAGTTATGATCTGCCGCTGCCGCATCTCCTTTTCCCGCTCTTTTCTTTCCTTTATTCCCATAGGCTGAATCCTATTCACTTTTTAGCACAAATTCACTCATTGAATTATATTTAGACTTTGTATACACTCTTGTCAATATAAACTATGATCGTATTGAATTTTATATGGTAATCGGATCGTGGGCGGCTGACCGGCAGTGGAGCAAATGAATGATTGAGAAACATCGAGATCTCAGCAAAGGGCTTGCCGCGGCGGCAGCGAGGCATATGGGCGAAGCGATCTCCATAGAGGAACTGAAACGCCTGGCCGGAGGCGCCGTGGCCGAGACCTGGGCGTTCGATTTGCTGCGTCCGGGAAAAAGAGAGAAACTCGTCCTGCGACTATCGAGGGGAGAACCCCTGAGTGCAATGTATGTGGACAGGGCCACCGAGGCCGGGGTCCAGCATGCGGCTTACGAAGCGGGCGTACCCGCTCCCGGGGTGCGGTTCATCCTGGACGAGCGGGACGGCATGGGCACGGGATACGCCATGGAAAGGGTGGAGGGAGAGACAATTGCCCGAAGGATCCTACGCGACGAGGCCTTTGCCGCGGTTCGCCCGGCCATGGCCCGGCAGTGCGGCGAAATCCTCGCCCGCATCCACGCCGTTGCCACGTCCCGCCTCCCGGAGCTGGCGGAGTTGGACGCGGAAAGCCAGGTTCGGCATCACCGGGCCATATACGAGTCCTTCGGCAATTTTCACCCGGTTTTCGAGACGGCCTTTCGATGGCTTGATGACCACCTGCCCTTAAAAACCGCGCCTCGTCTGGTCCACGGCGACTTCCGGAACGGGAATTTCGTTGTAGGTCCCGAAGGCATCCGTGCGGTCCTGGACTGGGAACTGACACACCTGGGGGACCCCATGGAAGACCTGGGGTGGGTCTGCGTCAATTCATGGCGTTTCGGAAATATCGATCTTCCGGTGGGCGGTTTCGGCAGCCGTGAAGACATGTTCAAAGGGTATGAAGCGGCAGGCGGCGAACCCGTGGACCGGGAAAGGGTCCGTTTCTGGGAGGTGTTCGGCAGTCTCAAGTGGGGTATCATCACGCTGATCCAGGGATTTACGCATCTCAAGGGAAAGGTACGCTCCGTTGAACTGGCCGCCATCGGCAGGAGGCCCTCTGAGACGGAACTGGACCTGTTGGACCTGATATACGGAGAGGCTTGAAAGGAAAGGATTCGAGGATTCAAGGGGCCAAGGGGTCAAGGGCGCCACTAAATCGATCGCCGGTCTTGAAAGACCCACTTGAACCCTCGACCCCTGGACCCCTCGGACCCTAATTATTTAAAAAAGAAATCTGTCTTTCTGAAACAGGCGCCTCTTAGCCGATACGTAGCCTGACCGGAGAAGATAAAACCATGTCCATCAACAGACCCGACACCAGAGACCTCGTGGAGGCGGTAAGGGAGTTCCTCGAAACCCGCGTCATGCCCGCGGTCGATGAACACGCCGCCTTTCATACGCGGGTGGCAGCCAACGTGCTGGCCATCGTGGAGCGGGAACTGGACCTCGGCCCGGACCTGGATGCCGAGGAAAGGGAACGGCTGCGGCATCTCCTGGGAAAGGAAGGGACCCTGAGCGAACTCAACAGGGAACTGTGCCTGCAGATCCGGGAGGGGGCCCTGGACTATCATGATCCCGCGCTGGTGGAGCATCTTTACAAGACGACCCTGGGCCGGATGTCCATCGACAATCCCAGGTATTCGGCCTACCGGAAGGCAACATTTTAGATGAGATCCCCGGACCAGAGCGAATCGAGAAAAACCTGCCATGGCAGAACGCTTATGCCCTGCACGCGTTTGGGTTTCTTTTCTAATGCGATAATGATGGCTTTTCCCACGCGTTGTTCTTCGAGAAGCGCCTTTAACCCCCTGGCATGCCCGTCGTGGACCCTTTGGGTTCCTTTAACCTCCAGTGCCATGCCCATATCACCAAGGATGAAATCCACTTCAAACCCCGTGCTGGTTCGCCAGTAACGGATATCCAATTCAGGGTTGCGGTAGGCCTGGTAGGCCTTAAGTTCCATCAAAATAAAGTGCTCAAAGGAATGCCCGAATTCTGGTGTGCCCGCTTCAGGTCTTCGACGCGCCAGGTAATTGGAAACGCCTACGTCAAACAAATAGAATTTCTCGGTCTCGATAAGCCGGCGGTTTTTTGCTTTTCGCCAGGGCTGGACCCTGAATCCCAGCAGCGTGTCTTCCAATATTTGGAAGTAATTTCTAACCACTTTGGTGCTGATCCCCGTTTCCCGACCGACATTGGTGTAGTTCAGAAGTTCCCCGGACGAAAGGGCGGCAACACGAAGAAACTCTGAAAATGCAGGTATGTTCATGGTGACGGCTTCAGCCGCGATTTCTTCTTTCAGGTAATCAGCCACGTAGCTCCTCAGGTCCTGCATGGGATCGGAGGACAGGTAATGGGGTGGAAGAAGGCCGGAGACAAAAACTTCAGTCAACTCAAAACCCGCGGTTTCGCACCAGGCCAGGGGCGTCATGGTGTATCGCCATGCGCGTCCGGCCAAAAGATTTGCGTGGCTTCTCCTCAGTTTACGGGCGCTTGACCCGGTCATGAAAAACGAAACATCCGTATTTTCGATCATCCAGTGGATTTCATTGAGCAAGGAAGGAACCATTTGGATTTCATCGATGATAATAAGCCCCTGGTAGTTCTGGTAACGTTCACGGAGCAACGCCGGGCGGGATGCGAAGTCCGCAAAAACATCGGTCTTCAACATGTCAATCAGGATTGCGCCCGGGAAATGCCTATTTATCCAATACGTTTTTCCCGTTTTTCGCGGGCCCCAAAGAAATGCGGATTTTTTTGAGGGAAGTTCGATTTGCAGTAATCGATCCTTTATTTTCTTCATGATCGGTCCGCCGCCGACAGGTGGAAAGCGCGTTTAACTAGGGTCGCGTTAAAAAATAATATTCCATATGAAGGCATTTTATCCGGATATATTGCCCTGTCAAGTAAAAATATCCGAATCACGGCCGGGAAGTCATCGAGACGGACTTGATAAAAGCGATTACGGGCGTTCAGTGGTTCCCTGATCCCGAACTTCCTTTCGGCTGCCCAGGGACGCGGCGTTGAGCGAAATGCCCCCGTCCACGGGGATGGCGGCGCCGTTGATGAAGGCGGCCCTGTCGGATGCCAGGAATGCGACCAGGTGCCCTACTTCCTCGGTATCCCCGATACGCCGGGCGGGGGTGACGCCTACCGCGGCCTGCAGGATTTCCGCGGGCATGGCGTTGACCAGGTCCGTGCCGATCATGCCGGGAAGGACTGCGTTGCAGGTGATGCCGTTCCGGGCATGTTCCAGGGTCACCGTCTTGGTGAGCCCCAGGAGGCCCGCCTTGCTGGCGGCGTATCCGATCTGGCGGTGCAGTCCGCCGGCGGCCGCCATGGAAGAGATGTTGACGATGCGGCCCCAACGCTTTTCGATCATCGGTCCGATCACCGCCTGGATCATGTGGAACGCGCCGGACAGGTTTACGGATATCTCTCTTTCCCATGCATCGGGGCGCATTTTTTCAAGGCGCGCGATGTTGGCGACGATGCCCGCGTTGTTGACCAGTATCTGAACATCGCCCAATTCCCGCCGGATTTCATTGACGCCGTCCCTGACTTGCGCGGGGTCGGATATGTCAACCCGGACCGCGGCGGAACGCCGGCCGGTTGCGGCAACGGCCTCGGCCGTGTCTTGGGCCTCCGGCAGAATGTCGATAACGCCCACATGGGCGCCTTCGGCGGCCAGGGCCATGGCTATGGCCCTGCCGATGCCCCGCGCCGCTCCCGTGACCAGGGCCACCCTGTCTTCCAGCAGCATATGCTTCCTCCTTAGCAACAGGTTTTCAAATAAGGAATAGTTGGGTTCCGGGGTACTGGAATATTGGAATGATGGAATGTTGGAATAATGGCCTTCGGGTTGATACCTAATTTCATAAAGTACCGCTTTGAGTTATATGTTTTAGGCCCTTCAACATTCCGAATTCCGCAATCGCAATTCCGCATTCCAAAATCCAAGATCCGCTCTCCGCCCCTTCGACATTCCTTGTTCGACCTTCCTTCGCACAAGGCTGCGGAAGGCAGGTATTCGATATTCGCTTTTCTCCGTCTTTCCGTCCCCCGTTCACGCGTCACATACCCGACCAGCGGTTTTTACCACATGAATGGGCTTAAGGCATGCCTTTCGGCTTTTCCGAATCGGGCAGCAGCGAATAATCCCCAAACGGGCGGTCGCGGCCCTCGATGGCAGCGCGAACGCCGCCTTCCATGGCTTTTTTCACGAAGTCCTTTCCCTCCGGCGTGTTGCGCATGGCCCCGTCCAGGATCACGCCCAGTGTCTGAGTGCTGGACAGGCCCATGTTTTCGTATGCCTGGTTCACAATGAGCTTCATGGCGGCCAATTGGGTCGTGGGGCAGTCGGCCATCCGATTGGCCCAGTACAGGGTCTCTTCTTCGAGCTTATCGGCGGGGACGGCCTTGTTGATCAGCCCCATATCGACCGCTTCCTTCCCGGTAATGGAATCGCCCGTCAAGGCCAGCTGCTTCACCTTGGTAAGCCCCAGGCGGTAGATCCACATGCCGGTCAGGTACACGCCCCACACGCGGGAATAGGGCGTGCCTATTCTGGCGTCCTCCGCGGCAATGATCACGTCGCTCAACAAGGCCATGTCGCTCCCGCCGCCCACGCACCAGCCATGAACCCGGGCCACCACCGGTTTGGGGCTTCGCCAGATGCTCATGAATTTGGGAATGAAGCCGACAAAGGGGCTTGTCACGGTCATGATATCCTTGCCCGGGTCCCAGTCCTTGCCGAATGTCTTTTCCCCTTCGTATGTGGTGAAATGATCCAGGTTGCCGGAGAAATCAAACCCGGCGCAAAAGGCCTTGCCCGCCCCCTGCAGGATGATGACCTTCACCTCGGGGTCCGCGTTGGCCAGGGCCATGGCCTGCTCGATGTCGTCCGGCATGGGCGGACGGATGGCGTTGAACGCCTCCGGACGATTCAATGTGATTCTGGCCAATCTTCCTTCGGTCTCGTACAGAACGGTTTCAAATTCCATTTTTTCTCTCCTTAGACTCGGTTAAGTTCCGCCAAAAAGCGGCGGACAGGTCCCCCTTTGCAAAGGCTCTTCCGGGTTTTCAGTGGGTGGATATTGCATTAACAACCGCTCGTGCTTGTGCGCCGTTTTTTGGTGTGCTCGTGCTCAGCGAAGCGGTGGTCGTGTTCGTTGTCGTAATCGAGCAGATCATGCAGTTCGGTCATGAGCAGCTTGACACCTCTATCGGGTTTCACTTCAAATACGTCCTCAGAGAGAGTTGGGTGCCTTAAGGCGATTACGATTACGACAACGACCACGAATGTTCCGGTTTCAATTGATAGGCTTTTCTGTTATCGGTTTTCACTAAGTTACATGTGAGCTTCAACGGAAAAGCTCATCGGAAAAAGAGCCATTTCCGGATGGGCACTACTTAGCCAGTGCTTGGGCAAGCAACTCCTCCGCCAACCGGATGGTCGGCTTCAGCAGCCGTTCCAATTCCGTTGACCTGTCTTTTTCCTTCCTCTGCCTCGATTTGATGGTCTCCAGCTGCACCACGCCCACAAAAAGGCCCCACAGCATGTCCGCCAGGCGATATACGTCCACCTTCCGGATCAGACCCTGCTCAATACCCAGTTGGAGAACGCGTCGGCCGCGGAAAAAAGAGCGTTTTCCCCTTTCGCTCAATGCCGTGCGGGTCCTCTCCCCCAAGGCGCTGACCTGGTCGGTCTGCTGGAGAAGCGCCAGTACCATGAACCCACCCGGCGATGTCTCATAGCAGTGAGAGTAAGCCTTGAATACGGCCCGGAGCAGAAGGACGGTCGATTTAATGCGGCCTTTGATCAGCCGGTCTTCGATGCCGGCAAACCCCCGGTCCAGTTCCTCGATCACCGGAATCACCAGGGACAGATAGAGGTCTTCCTTTGTTTTGAAATATTGATATATGGTGGGCTTGCTCAACTCGGCGGCCATGGCGATTTCATCCATGGTCGCCCTGGCGTATCCTCTTGAGAAAAATATGCGTTCCGCCGTTTTCAGAATGGTCTGAATCCGCTGCTCCCTTTCCCTCTCCTTTCTTTTTCGTATGATTTCCCGATGGATGTCGTTTTTCGAAGACGTTTTATTTTTCATGGTTCAAGTGTCTTTGACTGTGGATTGATATTTCCGCACCGGTCCGGCGCCTGGAATTTAACTGTAAGTATTTTTTTTACTATGAGTAAATTTATTTGTCAAGCATAAAAGTCAACAGGCCGCGTTTGACGGTGAATGGCGCCTTCCCCAGGGTTTTGCGGGCGCCCCCCTGGAATGGGATTCCGCCACGCTTATTCCCCGTTCCACGGACCGCAACAACGAAAAAGGCTTCTACAGCGGGTGGAACAACAAGTCCAGGCCGGACTACAATTCCGGCTTCAATTCGCAGTGGCAGGTCAACGGGCCTTTTCACAGGGCGAACGTTATCGACGACTACCTTGCCGGCCACGATAAACTGTCGTTCAGGGAGCTCAGGGACCTGGCTTTAGGCATCGCCACGACCGACTCGTTTACCGGGGGCGGCAATCAGTGGAATTTCGTGGCAGGGGATTTCACCGCCGCGGTTCTGGGAGCACCGCTGAGCATTGAGCGCGTCGAGGCCCTCCTTCTCATGACCGATTGGGACGGCCATTTCGTTGCCGGCGGGGAATTGGCGTGGGCCTCCGGAATGGAACGTTCCGAGGGCTGGATTCTCATGGACGGGGCCGGGGATCCCGTTTTCGACGATCATTTCTTCAGCTTGACGCCGGAGTTTGATTCATTCGCACCCAGGAGCTTCCCGTTGTTCTAGGCGTATGTTAAAGGGACCATCTGCAGCCTGTTGGGCAATCGGCACATCAGGTTGCAGGCGGGAGCTTGCCGGATGCGAGAAAAAGGAAATAACGATTATGAAAAAAGGCAGGGCCGGTAACGTAACGGCCCTGCCTTTTTCTTTGGGCGTCTTTTCAGAATGCCCCGGATTCGGTTTTATCCTTCACTCTAACGTTCCAAAAACGGAATAGACACTCGCAGTGTCCAATATGGACACTAATATTTGCCGCCGTGGTCCTTTTTTACCTGGTCCCGGTCCACTTCACCTTCATCGGTCTTGGGCAGGGCATCCACAAAGACCACGTGTTTCGGCTTCTTGTAACGGGCGATATTGCTCGCAACAAAGTCGATCACGGCCTGGGCTTCCACCGATTTTCCGGCTTCAAGCACGCAGACGGCCTTGATGGCCTCGCCCCACTGTTTGTCGGACACGCCGATGACGCTCACTTCCGCTATGGCCTCGTGCTCCAGGACCGCCTTTTCCACTTCCGCCGGATAGACGTTTTCCCCGCCCGGTTTGATCAGCTCTTTTTCCGCCTTCCGCTTCACATACCACAGGTACCCGTCCTCGTCGAATCGGCCCACATCGCCGGTGTGATGCCAGCCGTTGCGGAAGGTGTAGGCGTTGTCTTCGTCAAGGCCCCAATACCCCAGGAATACAGCGGGGGAACGGACGCAGATTTCCCCCGGGGTGCCCACGGGGACCTCGTTGTCGTAGTCGTCGAATAGCCTGACCTTGGAGATAATGGTCGGTCGGCCCGCGCTGCCCGGTTTTTCGGTGGCCAGGCCGCCGGTGACGCCCATGGCCTCGGTCTGGGCAAAGGCGGTGCCGATCTTGGCGTTCGGGGCCAGTTTGGCGAAGGCCATGATGTTGTCCGGGCCGTCCATGCCGCTGAAATGGGTCAGGCTGGAAAGGTCGTGTTCGCCTTCCTTGTATTTCTCCAAGAGCATGGACAGGATCGGTGCGAAGTGAAAAAAGGTGGTGCCTTTTTCTTCCTTGATCAGATTAAGGGTCAGTTCGGGGTCGAACCGCTCCACGATGACGTTTTTGCCGCCCGCGTGCATGGTGGTCATGGCCAGGCTCAATCCGGCCACGTGAAACAGGGGAAGAATGCAGATGTGGGATTCGTCCGGCCCCATGTTAAACAAGGCCATGGTGTTGTAGTCGGTCGCCACGATGTTCCCCTGGCTGAGCAGTGCCCCTCGGGGCCGGCCGGCCACCGC
>JAFDKD010000730.1 GCA_019307165.1 Deltaproteobacteria bacterium
GAGAAACAGGTCATTCACTGGAATCCCTGAGCCTAATGAAGTGAAAAACGAATATCGAATAACGAACAATAATTAACGAATAACGAAGGGCCAGAAAATGTGTGACCTTGATGATCAATTGACATCTGAAAATGTGATAATAAAATTCTTTCTTTGCGTTTTTTGCGCCTTTTTGCGGCGAATTTTTTTTTCGTGTTCGACCTTTCATGCTGTCGTGATCATACCCGTTAATCCTGTCAAAATATAACTGAACGGTTACCGAATCACGCCGCCTGCACAATCGACGTTTAAGGGAGGATCGCCATGACCACACAACCTGACGAAGGCCTTTTAAGGGAAGCCATCGCCCTGGCAGAATCCTGGCAGAACCGTGCCAACGCGTTATTGACGTCCGAAGAAAAGGGCATTCAGGAGCAGATGAGCCGCCTGCTGGCGCATCCGACGGACAAGGTGATCATGACCAAATTGCTTGATCAGAGCTTTCGTTCGCATGATCCCGGTCGTGTTGCGGACCAGGTCAACAACTTGCTGAGGGAATATGGCGTCCCCGATTTTTTCTCCAGGGTGGAAAGAGTGCTGATGGAGATGTTTCTCGGCCTTGGGCGACATTTTCCTCATCTTTCGGTCCCGAAGATGGTAGAGAAAATGCGTGAAAACAGCCGACGCGCCATTATTCCGGGAGAAGAGAAACCCCTTCATGCACATCTGCTCAAACGCCGGGAGCAGGGCGTGCGGATGAACATCAATCATCTTGGAGAAGCGATTCTTGGGGAAGGGGAGGCGTTCTTGCGCCTTGAGACTTACCTCGATGATTTACGTAATCCAATGATAGAATACATCTCGGTGAAGATTTCCTCTATTTATTCTCAAATCCACCCCCTCGCATTCGAGCACACGGTCAACGTTCTCAAGGAACGTCTAACCCTTCTATACAGAACAGCCGAACAACACCGCTTTGCCCGAAGAGAGGGCGAAGAAGTACCAAAATTTGTAAACCTGGACATGGAAGAATACCGCGATCTCGAAATCACGGTCACCGCGTTTATCAGGGCAATGGAAGAGGAAGAGTTTAAACATCACTACGCAGGCCTGGCCCTTCAGGCCTATCTGCCTGATCCCTACGACATGAAGCGGGAACTGACGACGTGGGCGGCAAAAAGGGTCTCTGCGGGGGGGAGCCCCATCAAGATCCGCATTGTAAAGGGGGCCAATATGGAAATGGAGCAGGTCGAGGCCGCCCTCAACAACTGGCCCCTGGCGCCCTACGACAACAAGCTTGACGTGGATGCCAATTTCAAACATATGGTGGACTACGGCATGGCGCCGGATCATGCAAAGGCAGTCCATCTCGGCATCGCCTCCCACAACCTGTTCGAACTCGCCTATGCCTACGAGCTTGCCCGGAGAAACCGGGTGACGGACTTTTTTTCCTTTGAAATGCTTGAGGGCATGGCCGATCATGTTCGACGGGCCGTTCAGGAAATGTCGGGCGGTATTGTCCTTTATGCGCCGGTTGCGGAAAAGGAGCAGTTTATCAACGCCATTGCCTACCTGATCCGCCGCCTGGACGAAAACACGGCGCCTGAAAATTTTCTCCGTTACATCCCGAATCTTACGACAGACTCTGAGGCCTGGGGTATGCTCAAGGAGAAATTCCTCGCCTCCTGTGAAAAAAAAGACAAGGTAAGCACAAAGACCAAACGCACACAAAACAGGTTTGAGGAAATCTTTCCCGAAGAGATCGGGACGTTTTATGAAAGACCATTTACCAACGAACCGGACACGGACGGCTCCCGGGCGGCCAACAGGCTGTGGGCCGACGGTATCCGGGAAAAATGGCGGAAGAGACCGGGAGACGATCCTCTTGAAATTCCCATGGTGATTGCCGGGAAGGAAGTCTACGACGGCAGGACGACCATAGAACTCCCGGATCCTTCGCAGACCGGCGAAAAGACCCGGACAAGGGTCATGGTGGCGACCAGCGCCCTTGCCGACGACGACGATGTGGACCGGGCGGTTGCCGTCGCAAAGATCGACCCCGAAGGCTGGAGGAATAAAAGTGCGGTTGAACGCCATAAAATCCTATCGAGAGTAGCCATGGAAATTCGCCGCGCAAGGGGAGACCTCATCGGCACGGCTGCCGCCACGACCGGGAAGGTCTTCATGGAAGCCGATCCGGAGGTCTCGGAAGCTGTGGACTTCGCCGAATACTATCCCTATTCAGTCAAAACCTTCGCTGACATGCACAACATAAGCTGCCGCGGGAAGGGCGTCGGCGTGGTCATCTCTCCCTGGAATTTTCCTGTTGCCATTCCCTGCGGCGGTATCGTGGCATCACTCGCCTCCGGCAACACCGTGATCTTTAAACCCGCCTCGTCCGCGATACTGGTGGCGTGGCGGTTGTGTCAATGCTTCTGGGATGCAGGGATTTCAAAAAATGCCCTTCAGTTTCTTCCCTGTTCCGGCGCCGCCACAGGGGCGAAACTGACGAAACATCCCGATGTGGATTATGTGATCCTGACAGGGGGAACGGACACGGGCCTGAGTATTTTAGCGGCAAGACCGGACATGTTTCTTGCTGCAGAGACAGGAGGGAAAAACGCCACCATCGTCACTGCCATGTCCGACAGGGACCAGGCCATAAAAAACGTCATCCAT
>JAFDKD010000112.1 GCA_019307165.1 Deltaproteobacteria bacterium
GGGTATAGCGTACAGGAAGTTCTTGAAGATCCCGAAAAATGTTTCAATGCCATGACATGGACGGCCAGGCTGTACCAATGGGATCCCCTGCAAACACCCTTCCACACCGTATGGGGGGCCATCGATTTCGGCGGTCGGGTGCGGATGCCGAAAGGGGAATATGAAAGCTCCCTCATCATTTTATCCCACCCGGTCCAATCGGAAAAAGACCTGGAAAACCTGCAGATGCCGAATCCCAGGACCGCCGGAAGGATACAAACGGCCATGGGATTCGCGAAAAAACAGGCGGGAAACGGATTGCCCGTATTCTTTTTCTCCCGCTCGCCGTTTACGTTGGCCTCAAATATCTGCGGTTTGGAAACGTTCTGCCGCTGGATGTTTAAAAATCCCGAGGCCTGCGAAAAGCTTATCGAGATGGCCCTTGAACATACCTTAAATGTGCTTGCCTATTGGGTTGAAAGCTTCGGCGCCGAGAACCTATTCGTCTGGATGAGTAATCCCAGCGAATCGAATCAGGTCATATCTCCCAAACACATGTCCCGGTTTGCATTGCCCCACCATATAGAATACCAGAAAAGACTGAAGGAAATGGGCATTACAAAATTCGGCCTCCACATGTGTGGCGATCAGAACGCAAATCTACCCTATTTTTCCGAAGCGGATTGTTGGCCGCACCCAGCGGTCTTGAGCTTCGGCCACGAAGTCGAGATCGAGGCGGCCGCCAAAAGCTTCCCGGAAGACATCATATTCGGGAATTTGGAGCCCAATTTGTTACAGATGGAAACGCCCAACCAGATATACGAACGTTGCAAAAACATCCTGGCAGCGGGAAAAAAGGCGCCGGGGGGGTTCATCATGGGACCCGGATGCGGAATCCCGGCCACTGCCCCGCCCGTGAACGTTTTTGCCATGACCCATGCGGTAAATGATTTCGGCCGGTATTGACGGGAAGTTTTTTCAGACAGGATTTACAGGATAAATAGATGATGTTTTCGATTTCAGGAAGAAATCGAAAACCATCAATCCGCATCCAGACGCAGGAAAAACGTCAGGATGCTGCCGGCCATGATGAGGATGCCCGCCAGGCCGATGCCCCAGCCGAAAGAACCCAGGTCCCCCGTAAGGCCGATCCCCGCGGGCAGGGCCCCGGCGCCCAGCATGAAGGCAACGGGGACGGTCACGGAAACGGCCATGCCGCGAAGGGCGGGCGGTCCCACGGACGAAAGCGCCGCAAACCCGGGGGGAAAGAAGCAGACAGCCGCCAAGGGCTGAAAAAAGAGCATGGCAATGACCCACGGGGTCGGGCCGACCCCCAGGATGAGCGTGGTCGCCCCGGTGAGCAGCAGCACCGTCATCAAGGTCCACCTGGGGCCGAACCGGTCGCTCAGCCACCCCGCCACAAAGGCCATGCCCAGGCTCGTGATTCGGGAAAGGGCCACCAGGGTGTTGGCCCAGCTTCGGCCGATGCCCCGCTCCGAGACCAGATACAGGGGAAGCATGGCATAAAGGCCCAGGGTGCCTGAAATGCCGAGGCAGAACAGGACCATGATGATCCAGAAGTCCCGCTTTCCAAACAGGGTCTTCATGGCCGAGAACGTGGGTGTGTCTCCTCGAAATCCCCCTCCCTTGCCGAAACGGGCGAATGCCAGGGCCAGCAGCAGACAGACGACGCCGAATACGGCAAGAACGCCCCTCCAGGAAATGCTTTCCAGGAAGGCTTCGGCGATCAGCGGGGCCGCTATGAAGCTGACGTTGGGCGCCAACTCGTGAACGGCCACGGCCTTGCCCCAGTGCCGGGCGGGTACCAGTTCGGAGAGGGTCGCCATGCCCGAGGGAAGATAAAGCCCCGCAGCCATGCCCAGCAGGAGAAGCCCTAAACGGACAGTCCACAGGCTGCCGCTGAAGCAGGTGCCCAAGAGCGCCAGCCCCACGGCCGCGACGGAAAGCACGATGGTTCTCCGGTGCGTCAAACGGCTGGAGACAAAGCCCGAACCCATCAAAGAGACGAAATACCCTAAGGATAACACCAAAAAGAGCGAACCTGCCTCGGCGTGACCCAAGCCCAGGTCCGCTTCAATGGCCGGCATGAGGGGCGCCAGGACGATGCGGGAGATGAAGTTCAGGCAGAATATGGCCGTGAGGAAAAGCAGCGGGCCCAACCGGGAGGCGAACCCCGGCGCAGCCGAGGGGGGACGGCCGCCGGAAACCTTGTCTTCAGTTGGTTTGTTCCGTTTTTCCATAATTTTGCGAGAGATAATATTTTTCCATGTGCATTTCAAGCAACAGCGCGTGGCGGTCGGCTGCCACGGCTTGAAATGGGCTCATTTTTTTGTTAGACCTCTGACTGGATCGAAACTCTGGAGCGCCCGGTCGCCGGAAGCGGGGATTTACCAAATCACAGACGCGGAGCTTTTGCAATCATGAATGCAATCATCAGGGCCCTGAGGGTCCCATTTCTTGCAGGGTCGATCGTGCCGGTGATCATCGGCGCGGCCTTTGCTTTTTTGGAAAAATCCTTTGACGTCGTCTTCTTTCTCGTCAGCGTTCTCGGGGTTGCGGCGCTCCACACCGGCGCCAACCTGATAAACGATTACTACGATGCCAGGGGAAGCGATTCCCTTAACGTCCGGCTCAACCCATTCAGCGGCGGCAGCCGGGTGATCCCGGACCGTGAACTGGGACCCGGGACGATGATGGTCATGGCCCTCTTTTTCTTTGCCCTCAGTCTGGCCTGCGGCATCTGGCTCGTTTTCGCCGGCCGGCCCCTTGTGGCCGTGATCGGCCTGTTGGGGCTGGCCATCGCATGGGCCTACTCATCCCCGCCCCTTCAACTCATGTCCCGAGGTTGGGGTGAGATCGCCATCTTTTTCGCCTTCGGCCCCCTGGTCACGCTTGGCACGGCCTACGTCATGACGGACCGGATGTCCTGGCCGGCATTCACCGCCGGTATTCCCCAGGGGTTTTTCATCGCGGCCGTCATATGGATCAACCAGTTTCCCGACTATGATGCGGACCGGGCCGCCAACAAACGAAACCTCGTCGTAAAGCTGGGTCCGGAACGCGCAAGATACGTTTATGCGTTCGTTATGCTGGCCGCTTTTTTCTCGGTCCTCTACCTGGTCGGCGCGGTGGGTCTTCATTACCTGATCATGCTGTCGTTTGTTTCCACCCCTCTGGGATTGAAGGCCATCTGGATATTCTGGAAGAATTACGACTCCCATGAAGGCATCATACCGGCCCAGGCCCTGACCATCCAGACGCTTATTGCCCACGGTGTGCTTGTGTCGGTGGGGTTGGTTTTAGGGCGGTTTATTTAATATACAATCGGAAATGAAGCTGTCTGCGTTCACCAGTCAGCGCCGCTGAGTGGAGGAATGGGCGGTTTAAGTGTTTTTAGATGTTTCGAGGAGACAAGCTATGATCAGCCGATACACGCGTCCGGAAATGGGACGCATCTGGGAAGACCAAAACCGGTATGCCAAATGGTTGGAAGTGGAACTGGCCGCCTGCGAGGCCATGGCCGAGGAGGGCCTGATCCCCCGCGACGCCTTGCAAACCATTTTGGAGAAGGCCGATTTTTCAGTGGATCGCATACTGGAAATAGAGGCGCAAACCAAGCATGATGTCATTGCCTTTTTGACCAATGTGGAAGAGTACGTGGGCCCCGATTCGAGATTCATCCACATGGGACTTACATCGTCCGACGTCCTGGACACCAGCCTGGCGCTCTTATTGAAAGAGGCCATGGAAATGATCATCGGCGATGTCCGGGACATCATGGCGGTGCTTAAGAAAAGGGCCATGGAGCACAAGAAAACGGTCATGATCGGCCGTTCCCACGGCATCCATGCCGAACCCATTACCTTCGGGCTGAAGCTGGCCCTGTGGTACGCGGAAATGGAACGCAACCTGACGCGACTGACGGACGCCAAAGACGTCATCAGCTGCGGGAAGCTGTCGGGCGCCGTGGGAACGTTTGCCAATGTATCCCCCGGGGTGGAGGCCCTCGCATGCGAGAAACTGGGGCTGAAACCGGCCCCCATCTCGAACCAGATCGTTCAGCGCGATCGGCATGCCCAGTACTTCACCAGCCTGGCCGTGCTCGCGGGGACCCTGGAAAAGATCGCCGTGGAGATCCGTCATCTGCAACGGACCGAAGTGCTCGAGGCCGAGGAGCCGTTTTCCAAGGGGCAGAAAGGTTCTTCCGCCATGCCCCACAAGAAAAACCCCATCGGGAGCGAGAACATTTCGGGCCTCGCCCGGCTGGTCCGCAGCAACAGCCTCGCCGCCATGGAAAACATGGCCCTGTGGCACGAGAGAGACATCAGCCATTCATCCGTGGAGCGGGTGATCGGCCCGGACAGCACCATACTCGCCGACTACATGCTCAAGCGGCTGACCCGCTTGCTAAAGGGCCTGGTAGTGCATCCCGAGCGCATGATGGAGAACCTCAACCGGACCCGGGGGCTGATATTTTCACAGCAATTCCTGCTGGCGCTGGCGCGGAAGGGCATCGAGAGACAAAAGGCCTATGTCATGGTTCAGCGCAATGCCATGAAGGTGTGGGAGGAGAAACGGGACTTCAAGGATCTGTTGTTGAAAGACCCCGAGATCGGGCGGTATCTGAACGCACAGGAAATCGGGGCGGTGTTTGACCTCGGTTATCACCTAAAGCACGTAGACGATATTTTCGAGAGGGTATTTGGAAACCGGTCTTGACAGGGAGCGATCTGCTTCAATAACGCGTATTTCAATCAGCATGTGCAGTAAATGACTAAAATGATGGAATTTGTTGACAATCATAGGTGAACCTAGATTTATTCCATCTGCAAAACCTGGTCCTCTGGGCCAGGTCAGAGTTATCTGGCTGTGCCGTTCCGGAAATGCGGGCCATGAAGTGAGCTAGAGTTCTAAGTGAGCTAGAGTGAGCTAAAGTGGTGGAGGAGCTTTGCTCATCCATTATATTGATTGTCAAAAAATCCTTAACTTTAGGCACTTTAGATCACTTTAGTCACTTAAAGGACTTGGTTGTTGCAAGGCCCCCTATGGGGGCGGCCTCAAAGCCGGGTCCTATGGGCCCGGATCTTTACAACCTTATGCAAGAAAGGCAGTGCTAAAAAAAGTGCTAAAGCAGGTAATGGCCGAATCTTCCAAGCAAAAGTCCCAACCCAAGACCGCCCTTCCCGGATCTCCGAACCGCTGGACCGTAATGATCCTGAGAGGGATGGGACAGGTGCGCAGTTTCCGCGTCTCGACCCGCTTCATCTTTTGTTGTCTTCTGTTTCTGGGCCTTTATGTGGCCGCTTCCGTCCTGGTCATCAACCAATATTTCATTGAACTGCGCGCCCACAAAACCCAGGTGGCGCTCTTGACCCAACTCCAAAGGGAAATAGAGGGCACCCAGAAAGAACTTTTCAGGTCCAGGCAGCAGCTGGCCATGCTCAAGGATCACATTCTCAAGGACACGACCGGCGAAAAAAAGAAGCGGCCCGAACCGGCACGGGATGCCGTGGTTGCATCGGAGGCGGGACCGGACCCGATGGAAGCTCAGGCGTCCCTGGATTCACCTGTCCATCAGGGCGGAGACGACGGCCGGCCGGCGCTCGCCGAGATCAGGGGCCTTTCCGTCCGAAAATCGGGCGCCCAACTGGAAATCCGTTTCCGGCTGGTCAATATCAACGCCCGGGATGAACACCTCAAGGGCTATGTGCACATCATCGCCGTTGAAACGGCGTCGGACCCGCCCCAAATATGGACCTACCCCAAAGTAGCCCTCCGGGAGGGCGCTCCCGTGGACTTCAAGAGCGGCTACCATTTTTCCATTAAGAACTATATCGACATCAAGGTCAGAATGTTCCTGAACAAGGAATCGGACAACCCGTCCCATCTCAAGCTGCTGACATACGACGAGTCCGGCACGTTGATATTGAACAGAGGGTTCGAGGTGGCGGCGGTTTCTTGACCGGCCCGCATAATGGGCCCGGTTTTCACGATTCGCGGCAGATGAGTTCCAAGGTGTCTTCCCAAGGGTCCGACCTGCCCACTTCCACGATAATCTCCTGGCCGGTTTTCAGTATCATCCCGTTGCTGCGTTTCATTTCAGCCAGCAGATAAAGATCGCTCAGGACGATGCGGTACTTGCTTCTCAACTCATCCAGAACCAGGGCTTTGTACCGCTCTCCCCGGCGTTGCCCAAGGTATTTCAGGATCCAGTAGCGAAGGCGATTTCGCTTGATTTGCTGGAGACTTCGAAGGATCGGTTCTTCGTGAAGCCTGATTTCCTCCAACCGCTCCTCATCGTAAACAGGACCAGAGCCGGTTAAGGCGGCCGTCATCTGGCGCTGGGCCACCAGGTCCAGGTATCGGCGGAGCGGAGAGGTCACATGGGTGTAGGCGCTCACCCCCAGGCCCACGTGAGGGCCGGGCGATGTGGTGATGTGCAGTGGGCTGAGTTTACGGCGCTGCTGGAACACATAATAGACGAATCCCAACTCACCGAAGGGCAATCGCTGGCCGGGTTCCCCCTGGGTTCGATACAGGGTGGGGACCTTTCGTTCCCTGAAAAATTCGCCGGCCAACCCGTTGTAAAGTATCATTAACTCCGCCACGATCGATCGGGACGGCGTATTCTGGTCGATGTGCTCGAATGATATGGTCCCGTCGGTGGAAAACGCAACTTCGAGATCGGGCAGGGAAAGGTTCAGGGCGCCCGCCTCCAATCGCCTCCTGCGCAGCAACCGGCTAAGTCGGTGCAGTTCCCCGAATACGTCATCGTCCTCTATCCACTCGTTGACCTGATCGTAGCTCAAGCGCTGCCTGACCCGAATGACGCTGGGCGCAAAACGGCTCTCCAGGAGGTTTCCCTCGCGGTCGAATCTGACAAGGAGGGAAACGGCCCGGCGTTCCTCGCCTTCAACCAGGCTGAGGGCGTTGTGAGAAAGCTCCGGCGGAAGCATGGGGACTGTTTTTCTGGGCAGATACAGGGAAGAGGCCCGTTCGGCAGCCGCCAGGTCCAGCGAGGTATCCGGCGAAATGGCGGATGACACGTCCGATATGTGAATGCCCAGGGAAAGGCGGTCGGGTTCAATCTGCAGGCTGATGGCGTCATCGAAGTCCCGGGTAAGGGGGCCGTCGATGGTGACCACCGGGAGCCCCGTCAGGTCTTCGCGCCCTTCGGTTCCCAACGGCAGGCGGCCGAGACGGTCGCACTCGGCATATTCGGCATCGCCGAATTCGGAGACCACACCCGCCCTGAGAAGTTCGATATTTTCATCTGCTTCCCAGACGCCGAGGCCCATGAGCAACTTCCTGGATTCGCCGACATCCGATATGCCGATTCTTTTGAGCAGTTCCTTTCCATGCTTGAAATCGGAGGCATCGTTTCCGTAAAGCGCCAGTCCCGTCAGCAGTTGGACGATCTCCTCCCGGCATGCGGGGGCCTCCGGCGCATTTCCTTCCAGGACCTCTTTGAGCCAGGCGCTTCCCTCCGTAAGCCGCTCTTCTTTCCGGGTTGCTTCCTCCCGTTTCCGGACGATCCGCTCGACAACTTCCTCGGAGTTGGCCAGGTACCGCCCGTCCTTGAGCTTGAAATAGAGACGGTCATCGAACAGGGCCCGAACCAGGGCTGACACGTGCTCGTCGGCAATGGACTCCCCAAAGGCCAGTTGGGCCAGATACCGGTGAGTGAAGTGCTCCGCCTCGTCCTGGATCAGTTCCCAGATGTCCTGAAGACAGACGGCACAGACGAACCGGCCCTGATCGATATATTCGACTATTTTTCCCTGGTTCATGCCCACCTTACCTGAACGCTGCAACAAGAGGGATTATACGACCTGTCACGCTTGAACGAAAGAGCCCCCTGATTTAACAAGTGCATGCCGGTATGTCAACAAAACCGCGTTGCGCGTTGCGGGTTGCAGGTTGCGGTTTGTGTGTTTGTTAGTGCTTCGTGCTTGGTTCGTTGTTTATTCAAGAGCGTCGCAATCCGCGATCCGAATTCCGCCTTCCGTCCTCTGACCTCCGATCTCTGGCCTCTGGTTCTTCGTTCCTTCGACATTCCTTATTCGGTATTCGGTATTCGATATTCTCTGTTTTAAGCGCCGTTGCATTCCTCCGGTCTCTCTGATAGGATTGCATGTGTATTCGGCCCGCACCCGATCCGGCAGGCGTCCGCCCCCTGCGGTGTTCTGTTTCGGAATAGAGAACCTCTCCTCACAAACGCCCTGGATTACCGGAACGTCACTTGCCCGGGATGACGCGTGCCGGGCCTCCCCTGACCGGAGCAGTCGATGCAACCCGCCACATACAAAGCAAGAATGTCGAACCTGAGACGGCGCCTGGCGTCTTCCCGGCAACCCCCCTATGACTCAGCCTGGATTATTCAGCCTGAAAACCGCCGCTATCTGTCCGGATTCGAGGCCGAGGACTCCCAATTTACGGAGTCTTCCGGGTCTTTATTTATCGCCGGGGACCGTTGCCTGCTCGTGACGGATTCCAGATACACCACGGAGGCGGAAAACGAAGCGATCGGCTTTACGGTATACACCGTGGAAAAGAGCCTGGTTCAAGACCTGCCGCACGTGATGGCGCAATTGGATAACGGCGTCATGGGTTTCGAGCAGGGATACGTGACATGGCAACTCCACCGGGAGGTGTCCGAAAAATTGAGCGAGTCGGCCATACCCGTGACCCTTGAGCCGCTCCATGATATGGTCGAAGAGATGCGGGTGGTCAAGGACCGTGAGGAGGTCAATGCCATCGAGGCTTCCGCCCGCATGATGTCGGAGATCCTGGGCCGCGTCATCCCCGCTCTGGAACCCGGACGCACGGAAGCGGATGTGGCCTGGTCCATCCGGAATCTGGCGCGGGAAGCCGGCGCCGACGATCTTTCGTTTCCTTCCATTGTGGCCTCAGGGCCGAACAGCGCCCTGCCTCACGCCGTGCCCACGGAGCGCAGGCTCCAGGCCGGCGAGCCCATTGTCCTGGACGTCGGCGTAAGACTGAAGGGGTACTGTTCCGACATGACGCGAACGGTATTTCTGGGTGAACCCTCTTCTGAATTCAGGACGGTCTACAAAACGGTGAGGGAGGCGCAGCTGGCCGGGATGGCCGAAATCAGGCCGGGTGTGGAAAGCACCCGCCCGGACGCTGTTGCTCGCGAGGTGATCGCCGATGCGGGTTACGGGGCTTTCTTCGGACACTCACTCGGCCACGGCGTGGGACTTGCCACACACGAGCGGCCGCGGCTGGGCCCCCAAAAGCCGGTGGAACTGAAAAAAGGCATGGTGATGACCGTTGAACCGGGAATTTACCTCCCCGGAAAAGGCGGAGTCCGGCTCGAGGAAATGGTGGTTGTCGAAGAAGACGGCGCCCGGTTGTTGACGAGCAATCGGGACTTTTATGACTTTTAGGAGCCTGCGTGGATGATTTAGTCGATCAATTCATGACGTATCTTCGGGTGGAACGGGGCCTTTCGGACAACACGGTCCAGGCCTACAGCCGGGACCTGTCCAAGTTCACGGACTATCTCGAAAAAGCGAAGGCTTCGCCGTTTCATATTTCCAGGGACCTCATGGATGATTATGTCCGCGGTTTGGGGAAGGGCCTGTCTCCCAGAAGCGTTGCCAGAAACATTTCCGCCATCAAGACATTTTATCGCTATCTGGTCTTTGACGGAAAAATCGAAGGAAGCCCGTCAAGGCTTATGGAGACGCCGAAGCTTTCCAGACGGCTTCCCGACGTTCTGACCCGGGATGAGGTAGACCGGCTCCTGTCCCAGCCCGATGCCTCGACACCGGCCGGTCAGCGGGACCAGGCCATGCTGGAACTTCTCTACGCGAGCGGGTTGAGGGTCAGTGAACTGGTTCACCTGAAGGTGCGGGACCTTAACCTGGAAGCCGGATACGTGCGGACCATGGGCAAGGGTGGAAAGGAGCGTCTCGTCCCCATGGGGGAAAAGGCCGTCGTTTCTCTGAGAACCTACATTGCCGAGGGGCGCGGACGCCTGGACAAGGGGTCCGGGACCCCGTATCTTTTTCTGAATTTCAGGAAACGACCCCTGACCCGGCAGGGTTTCTGGAAAATCCTGAAAGCCTATGGCGTCAAGACATCGATTACGAAAAATATCACCCCTCACGGCATAAGGCATTCTTTTGCCAGCCACCTCCTGGAAGCGGGGGCGGACCTGAGGTCCGTTCAGGTGATGCTCGGGCATGCGGATATCGCGACCACCCAGATTTACACCCATGTCACCCGGGAACATCTGAGGAAACTCCACGAAAAATATCACCCCAGGCCGTGAGGTTCGGCGGGACCTGACGGCCCCGGCCGGTGGGGGCATTTTTATGGCGGACATCATACAATTCCATGACAGGCAGCGGGCGGCGCCGGACGACCTGATCTGCGCCAAACCCTTTGAATTTCGACGATCGAACTGGGTGAGCGCCCATTTCGTCCAGGTGCTGAAGTCCCTCTCCGACAAAATGCAGGCCGAGCGAGAGGTGCGTTATCGAAATGGTAAAAAGCGCCTTGCGCAGCTTCCTCCCCACTTCACACTGGGCGGCGGCCTTTCTCAGACCATGCGCTGCCTTTACATCTACCGTGAGGATGAGGCCCGGATGCGGGAGGTGTACTATCTGGTGGGATTGATGGATTGCATGATCAACCAGGTGAATCCCGTCCTGAGAACGGACCTGTTGCGGGATATGTATAAAAAGGTCTTCCACTTGAAACAGAAGCTGGAAATCCGCTGGTATGGACCGTTGGACCAGGTGCTGCTTCCCATCGACTCGCAATTCCACAACGAGCAGGAATACCGCTCCGCGCTCAACCGGGCCGTATCGATGAAGAAACTGTACGAGGTCATAAAAACGGGAACGGAAGACATGTTTGATATCCTCTCCCTGGAGTACGTGTTTTACTGCCCCAACACGGGAGGCTGAACATGGAGATCGAGCGGGTCGCATCTTTGGAAAAGGAAGTCCGGGCGCTCGAACGGCGCCTGGCCCTGAAAGATGCGGAAATCGAGCAAATGAAGTTGAGTAATTTTTTCCTGGAAACCCTGTTCGACGGCATACAGGAAGAAATCATGGTGGTTGACGCCCATTACATCATTCAGGATGTCAACAAGGTGTTCCTGGAGAATTACGGGCTTGAAAAGGAAACGGCCCTGGGCAAAAAGTGCCACGAGATCACCTATCAATCCAGCCAACCTTGCGATTTCGGCTCGCAGTTCTGCCCTCTCAAAAAGGCCAGGGAAACGGGCAGCCGTGTGGGTGTCACGCACGCCCGCGAAACGCCCGCCGGAACGAGAGAAATGGTCCGGATCATGTACCCTTTACCCGCGCTAAAAGACGGGGCCGAATATTTCATCGAGATCTCCATGGACATGACCGACCAGAGGCGAATGGAAAAGACCTTGCGCCGGTCGGAGCGCCTGGCCGCGGTGGGGCAGGCCGTGGCGCGCGTGGCCCATGAAATCAAAAACCCCCTCATGATCATCGGCGGGTTCTCCCTGCAGGTCAGAAACACCCTGAGCGACGACAAGGCCATTCAAAAACTTGACATGACGCTCCAGGAAGTGCGCCGGCTGGAGCGGCTGGTGGCCCAGTTGGGCGATTTCACGCGGGAGCACAGGCTCACGCCGCGGCCGGCCGACATCAACTCCGTGATCCGCGATGTTCTGGACATGATGAACGGCATGCACCCCGGCGATAAGTATCGTTTCGAGACCGATCTCTCCCCGGACCTTGACATGTTCGAATGCGATCCGGACAAGATAAAGCAGGTGCTGATGAACATGATCGTCAACGGCATCGAAGCCATGGAGGAAGGCGGAAAGGTCACGGTGTGCACGCGCCGGCGGTCAGGCGGCATAGAAATCGCCATCAGCGACCACGGCGTCGGCATTTCCCACGAAGACCTGGACCGCATCTTCGAACCGTTTTTTTCAACCCGAAAAAGGGGCTCGGGCCTGGGCCTGCCCATATCCTTCAGGATCATCCGGGCCCATAAGGGCGAAATACGGGCGGAAAGCCGGCCCGGACAGGGCACGACCTTTTTTATCACGCTGCCGAGGCCCTCCTAAAAGACGGCGGTAGGCGCATTGATCGCCATTAAGGTCCCTTTTCCGGTGGCGCTCACGGCTTTGACCACGGCGATGGTCTCATCGTATCTCACGACATCGGTGTCGTTGTTCAGCCGGCCGTTTTCCTCATGTGCCGGCCGAAGACGCCCGCCAAGTTTTGGGTGAACGGTTTTCACCCACGCATCGAGCTTTCTATCCCAGTGGGTTAGAACGACAATCTCCTCATGCCTAAACAGCTGATCCCCATTCGTTTGATTCCCCATAACTTTTTCTCCTTGTTGATTGAGTTGCCTCCAAACGCAAAAAGGGCCGTCGAACGAAAAGTCCGACAGCCCGATTCACATCCTGAAACGGCTTACATTGAGCTGAAAGCGCCCACAACACATTCACACACGCACCAAAACTGCTCAACCCCGATTTCAAAGCAATGAAGTCATTCGATACCAGATTCGGGGTTTCAAATATGGACCCTTTTTACCGCTCGCGTTTTACACAGTGGCATTTTTACCTTGTATTTTATTCACCATTTGCTAATAATATCCTTGTATATTCTGCTACAATTGGTTTTTTGTGTATGTTGGAACTGGGGCAGGTGGCAAACTCCCATGGCATGACACATAAATGATTGATGCGCCACTTTTGCTTGAACATCTATATTTGAAAAAGAGGCACAAAATGAGCTTGAGAAACTCCTCAGAAAGTACCTGATTATTGGTGGTATGCCGGGAGTTATTTCAGAATATTTGAAAGACATTTCTCCTGAAGAAATCAACATGA
>JAFDKD010000731.1 GCA_019307165.1 Deltaproteobacteria bacterium
AGGTCGTCCTTACGCGATATCTGGGTGAGGCCCTCGTAAAGCTGAATCCCGGCCTTCCGATGCCGGCCTATCAGGAGGCAATCCGCCGGATAACTGAGTATTCCGTTAGCCAGTCAGCTCTCCAGATTAACATGGAAAAGCACGACCTATTCAGGAACGGCGTGCTCGTTGACTTCCGCAACGAAAAGGGCGAACCGATCAAGCGACGCCTGCGTGTATTCGACTTCGACGAGCCAAAGAACAACCACTTTTTAGCCGTGCGTGAACTCTGGGTGAGGGGGTCGCTGTACCGGCGCCGGGCCGATATCATCGGTTTTGTGAACGGGATTCCGCTCATCTTTATGGAACTGAAGAACATCCACAAGGATATCCGCGCCGCATACGAAAAGAACCTCTCCGATTACAAGGACACGATACCGCACCTCTTACACTACAATGCCGTCATCGTGCTGGCTAATGGGGTTGACGCCAAAATTGGGTCGTTGTCCAGCAAATATGAACATTTTCATGAATGGAAGCGCCTGGATGAGGACGAGCCGGGCGTGGTGGACATGGAAACACTCCTGAAGGGGATATTCAACAAGGGCAATTTCCTGGACCTATTTGAAAATTTCATAGTCTTTGACGACAGCTCTGGCGAGCTGGTCAAGATTATCGCGCGCAATCATCAATATCTGGGCGTCAACAGGGCTATGCAAGCGGTAGAGGACCGTACGCTTCGCAAGGGGAAACTCGGTGTATTCTGGCATACGCAGGGCGCCGGAAAGTCTTATTCCATGGTGTTTTTCTCCCAAAAGGTGCACCGCAGGCTTGGGGGGAATTTTACCTTTGTTATCATGACCGACCGGGACGATCTGGATACCCAGATCTACAAGACCTTTGCGGGATGCGGCCTTGTGGATAACGACAAGGACCCCTGCCGGGCGGAATCGGGCAATGATCTTGAAAAACTTCTCAAACAGCGAAAGGCATATATCTTTACCCTCATACAAAAGTTCAACAGAGAAGTGGACCCGGAAGAGCCTTATTCCCCCCGGGATGACATAATCGTCATCAGCGACGAGGCCCACCGCACTCAATATGGACTACTGGCCCTGAATATGTGGAATGCCCTGCCCAATGCGGGTTACATCGGCTATACAGGGACGCCTCTTTTTAAGGACGACGAGATCACGCGGCGGGTGTTTGGCGATTATGTCTCAACCTATGATTTTCAGCGTGCCGTGGATGACAAGGCCACAGTACCCCTCTATTACGATGCCCGGGGTGACAAGCTGGGTGTGGCAAAGAGCGGCCTGAATGAACGAATCGCCGAGAAACTGGAGGAGCTGGAGGTCGAAGACATTGATGTGGCACAGCGTCTGGAAAAGGAGCTCAAACGGGACTACCATATCATTACCAGCAAAAAACGCCTTAATCAGATAGCCCGTGATTTTGTGAACCATTACTCAACGGCCTGGGAATCCGGCAAGGCCATGCTTGTGTGCATCGACAAGATTACCTGCGTGAGAATGTATGAACTCATCGGGAAGTATTGGGCGAAAAAGATTCAGGAGCTTGAAAAAGGGCACATCGAAGTTGCCGATGAGCAGGAATTGATATACCGTCGCCGGCAAATCAAGTGGATGAAAGAGACCCTTATGGCGGTGGTCGTGAGCGAAGAGCAGGGTGAGGTGGATAAATTCCGAAAATGGGAGCTGGACATCACGCCGCATCGCAAACTCATAAAAGAAGGGTTTGAAACCGATGACGGGAAGCGCATCGATGTCGACGAGGCCTTCAAAAAGGAGGAGCACCTCTTCAGGATCGTGATCGTATGCGCCATGTGGATGACCGGTTTTGATGTGCCGAGTCTTTCGACAATGTATCTTGACAAGCCCTTGAAGGCGCACACGCTCATGCAGGCCATTGCGCGGGCGAACCGCGTGCATGAGGGCAAAAACAACGGCCTTATCGTTGACTATTGCGGAATCCTCAAAAACCTGCGAAAGGCGCTTGCCACCTTCGCGGGACATCAGGGCGCCGGTGTCATAGACGGTGAGAAGCCCCAGCCCGAAGCGGACCCTGTCAAACCGGAAGAGGAACTGCTTTTCGACCTGGCTGAGACGATCAACATGGTTGTTGCTTTTCTCGAGGCACGAGATTTCCGTCTCGATGATATAATTGAAAAAACAGGTTTTGACCGGAACAAGGCGATAATCGATGCTAAAGAAGCAGTAAACGAAAACGACGAAACGCGAAAGCGGTTTGAAATAATGGCCCGCGAGGTGTTCAAGAAGTTCAAGGCCTGCCTCACCATCAGAGGTATAAACGAATACCGTCAGAAGTACGATGCCATCAATATCATCTACAAAAACCTCCAAAAAGACAGGGACAAGGCAGATATCTCCGATATCATTCGTGATCTGCATGAGGTCGTTGACGAGGCAATTCAAACGCACAACACCGATACTGTCACTGACGATTCCACTACATACGATATAAGCAAGATAGATTTTGATCGGTTGCGAAAGGAGTTTGAACGCACCCCATCGAAAAATACGACGGCGCAGAATCTCAAACATGCAATCGAACAGAGACTTCACCGGATGATCCAGCAGAATCCTCTCCGGACGGATTTTCAGAAGCACTTTGAACAAATCGTTGAGGAGTAC
>JAFDKD010000732.1 GCA_019307165.1 Deltaproteobacteria bacterium
TCTGGTATTCAGCCCCAACAAACTGGGTGATCTTGTGGGCCTGTGCCTGTTGATATTAGCCATATTGATCCATTTCTATGGAAATACCTTTATCGGCGGCAAGGCCCCGGAGAATGCAGCTTGATGTCTACGAATCGGTCGAAAAAAGGCAAGGCAAAGGCAGGCGGTAAAAAGGCGGCCGCGATCCGGACCTCTGCCGCCGAAAAGGCCCCGTCCAACCGGAGGAAAGGGGAACCGCCGGTAGATATCGCCTTCAGAAAAATCAAGGAGATGCTCTACCATCATGAGATCGTTCCGGGACAAAAGCTCCTTTACCAAGAGTTGGCCCGAAAACTCGACATGAGTATCACCCCTGTCATTCAGGCCCTCAACCGCTTGCAATTGCTCAACATCGTCTACTCCGAACCCAACAAGGGGTATTATGTGGGAGAGACGGACCCGCGGGAGGCCGAGGAGCTGTTTTCCGCCCTGGAAGCCCTGGACGCCTTTCTCATCCCCACAATCGTTCGTCAACTGAACCGGAAGCGGCTGGATGCCATCGAAAATGCGGTCAAGGAATATGTCAAGGCCGCATCGATCCCTGAATACAGGCGGCTCTTGATGATCAAGGACACCAACTTTCATCTCAAAATCATCGAGTGCGCCGAAAACAAGGTCATTTACAATCTCTGCAGGAATATTTACGAGCGGATCTACCTGAAATACAGGCCCGAGTACATGCGCGACGACAGATTAAGGGAAGCGGCCGAAGAACATGACATGATATTGGAGGCGCTGAAAAACAAAGACGAAAAACGCGCCGCAAAGCTGCTCAGCCGGCATATCAGAAATGCCAGGGACCATATCGCGGGCGGCCTGTGGCGGGACGAGAATCTTGAAATTGACGTTTGAACCCTGACATTTTCAATCGATTACAAAGACAAATGACCGTAGGGCGGGATTTTATATCCCGCCCATGAGCGCGGCACGGAACAGCCGATCTGCGGCGGCATATAAAATGCCGCCCTACAACTCAACGATTACGAGCAGCGCTTCGCTGAACACGAGCGGTTATCGATGTAATCTTCCCCCTTTGGAAAGGGAGGCGGAAGCCTGTCCGACAATCGCCGGATTCTTTAAAATACGCCTCCCCCTATAAATGGGGGAGGTTGGGTGGGGGTGATAAAACCAATGGACTTTACTAAAATGTATGACCCGAATCGCGTCGGCATCGCCAATCACGCCAAGGATCAGCCGGACAAACCCGCCTTGATCATGAATGACCGGGCGGTCACGTTCCGCCAACTCCACGAGGACACCAACGCCCTGTCCAATGCCCTTCTCGGGCTGGGTATCGGGCCGGGGGACCGCATTTCCGTCATGTTTCACAACAGCCCGGAGATATTGAAGGCGTGGACGGCCGCCGGAAAAATATCCGTCACCCCCATTGCCTTGAACTACCGTTTCAAGGCGGACGAGTTGAGTTACATCATCAACGACTCGGAATCCAAAGCCCTGATCTACGGAAGCGAATTCGAAGACGTGGTGCAGGCGGCAGCGTCCAAGTTCGCCAATCCGGAAGTCCGGTTGATTCGTCATGGCGGGCCGGTCCCGTCGGGCGTGCTGGATTTCGACGAGATCATCGCGAATGCGTCCAACGCGCCTCCTGAGACGCAAACCGGGGCACATGGGGTGGCGTCGTCCCTGATCTATACGTCGGGCACGACCGGAAGACCCAAGGGCGTGGTCAGGGGCAGCAAGAACCGACTGAACAGCCTGCTGGGGTATGCGTACACATTTGAAACCACCTACGACGACACCCACATGGTGGCCGGTCCCCTCTATCACTCCGCCCCTTACGCCTGGGCGGCCTTTTCCCTCATCCTGGGAAACACCGTGGTGATCATGCCCCGGTTCGACGCGGAAGACTTTTTGAGACAGATAGAAAAGCACAAGGTGACGACGGCTTGGGCTGTCCCGACCATGCTGAACCGGATACTCAATCTACCGGACGAGATCAGGGACGCATACGATATTTCCTCTCTGCGGGTCATGACCGTGGGTGGGGAGTCCTTTCCATTTCCCCTTAAGCAAAGATCCGTCGAATTCTTTGGTCCCAACATCATTTTCGAGTTCTTCGGGGCCACGGAAATCAGCTGCGTCACCTATATGCGCCCGGAGGAACAGATGAAAAAGCCGGGCAGCTGCGGAAAGCCGGCCATGGGCAATGACATTCGGCTCCTGGACGAGAACATGCAGGAGGCGCCCACGGGCGAGGTGGGCGTCATGTACGTGAAAAGCCCCTTTCTCCTGGATGGGTACTACAACAACCCGGAGGCCACGCAGGCCAATTATCATGAGGGCTATTTCACCGTGGGCGACATGGCGCGGGTGGATGAGGACGGCTATTATTATATCGTGGACCGGGCCGTGGACATGATCATTTCCGGGGGCGTTAATATCTATCCGGCCGAAATCGAGGAACTGCTATACACCCATCCGAAAGTCTTTGATGCGGGGATCGTCGGCATACCCGATCCCGACTGGGGCGAGCGGATCGTGGCATTTGTCGTGCCCAGGGAAGGCGCCGATGTGAGCGAAGAGGAAATTATCGGGTTTGTGGCGGAAAACCTTGCCTCCTATAAGAAGCCGAAAGAGGTCTATTTTGTGGAGAAGATCTCCCTTATTCCCCGTCCGGCAAAATGCTCAAGCGGATGTTGAGAGAGAAGTACGGAAAAGCGGATTCGGTGGATTCGTGATGGATTGAATTCGGACCACGATAAGGTGTTGGTTATTCTGGATGCAAAGTTAATTTGAAATTCTTTTCTAGAAAATTGCGGAAAAACGAATGTACTGAGGATATTGGAAATACTGCCTAGAGAAAAAAACATTGACAAAAAGGAATTTCATATATTATTCGTTACGAACGAACGTTCGTTCGATATTGCCAATCCGGCCGAAGAAACGAAAAATGAAAGGTGGTTTTTATCATGCTGAAAGAGAGGGGAAAGTCACCTGAAGAAATTTTAGAAGAAGCCAAGAAGATGATAGGCATGGAGACAAAGCCCGTCACATTCCCCTATCCCGTGGAATATGAGTCGATCAGACGATATTGCCTGATGATTGACGATGACAACCCATTATACCTGAACCCGGAGTTTGCCCAAAAGACCAGATATGGTGGGGTTGTGATGCCTCCTTTTGCTCCATTCGGGATCATGAGCCAGGGTTCCCCGGAAAAGATGGCCGACCTGGGTGAAAGTGAATACGTGATCATGCCGCCCACACCGGGCCGGTACTTAATCAATATGGCCCAGGAATGGGAATGGTTTGCTCCTGTTCTTGTAGGCGATCGTTTAACAAGTGTAACCAGGCTTAGTGACGTGTACATCAAATCGATCGGAATCGATCCCAAAGCCTTCTGGATCATCTGGGACACTCAGTTTACCAACCAACGGGATGAGAAAATGTGCGCTTATAAGAATGTATTGCTTTGTCACA
>JAFDKD010000733.1 GCA_019307165.1 Deltaproteobacteria bacterium
GGCAGCACGGCCATGACCGACATGAAAGGGGATCGCCGATTGAGGCCGGCCCAGCAGGAAGACCCGGACCTGTATCTTCGTGTGGTTGAAAAAAACAACAAGGGGATCGTGGTCCGCGGGGCCAAGAACCACATCACCATGGGTCCTTACGTGGATGAGCACCTGGTCATTCCCACCCGGGCCATGACCAAAAACGAAGGGGACTGGGCCGTCTCTTTCGCCATACCCGCAGATGCCGACGGGATCAAAATCATCTCCCGTATCGTGACGCCGAGGCCGCGGATCGAACTGGAGGCGCCATATAATGAATTCGGCGTTTCCGATTCGGTGGTAACCTTTGACAATGTCTTCGTGCCCTGGGATCGGGTATTCATGTGCGGCGAATGGGAGTTTGCCGGCAGGCTCGCCCTCACCTTTGCCGGCTTTCACCGCCACTCCTACTGCGGGTGCAAGCCGGCCGTCACGGACATCATCCTGGGAACCAGCGCACTGGTCGCCGAGTACAATGGTGTCGGCAACTCGCCCCACATTGTGGACGAACTCACGGAACTCATGATCATCGCCGAGTTGGTCTATGCATCGGGAATCGCCGCGGCGGCCAAGTCCACCAAGACCTCATCCGGCATCTACATGCCCAAATTCATCTATTCCAACACGGGCCGGTATCTGGCGGGGACTAAGATCTACCACGAGTACGACACCCTCACCGCCATTGCCGGGGGGCTTCCCTCCACCCTGCCCCCGGAAGAGGACTTCCTCAGCCCGGAAACCGGGCCCGAACTGGAAAAATACATCAGCCGAAAGCCGGGGGTCTCGGCGGAGAAGCTGCACCGGCTGTACCGTTTCATCTCAGACTACTCGTGCTCGGCCATGTGCGGATGGGCGCTCTATGCGGGGGTCCACGGCGGAGGATCGCCCGTGATGGAAAAAATCGGCATCCGGGCGGAATACGATCTGGAATCCAAAAAACAGATTGCCCGGAACCTGGCGGGGATCGTGGAGTAGGCGCGTCGAGAACCGATCCTGGATCGGACTCGATATTCTCGTGGAGTGCAGTTGCACGGTTGGAATATTGGAATGTTGCGCCAAAGGCGAGGTGGTCTTGCATTCGGGACTATAAATGCGGCTTTTTGATGCATGACTTGGGTCATTGTCCGCCACCCATCATTCCCGTATATTTTTCCGGGCATAGTCTGACATCAGTAATCACTCGAAAAAGCAGGGTTTTGCGGACTGACCTGAGGGAGGAGTGTCATGTTTGGAAACCACGGCAGGATCTTGAAGGTGGATCTCAGCAAACGCCAGGTCACCATTGACGATCGCGACGACGCATTCTACCGGAAATTCCTGGGAGGAAACGGCGTGGCCGCAAGCCTCATTCACGACACCCTCCCTTCGAACGCCGATCCCCTCGGACCGGAGAACCCCCTTGTCTTTTCGGTCGGACCGGTCACCCGCACGCCCTTGTGGGGCTCCAGCCGCGGGCACATCGCGGGCATCTCTCCGCTGACGGGTTTTTTTGCGGATTCCAATTACGGGGGCGATTTCGCCGCCGCTCAGAAAGGGGCGGGGTTTGACGCCATCATGGTCACCGGCAAATCGGAAAGCCCCGTGTACTTGTCGGTAAATGAAGCGGGAGGCGAACTTAAGGACGCCCGCTCCGTCTGGGGCAAGGACACGGAGCAGACCCATGCCCAACTCTCCGCGGCCGAGGGAGCAGGGGCGGAGTCCATGGCCATCGGTCCGGCGGGCGAAAACGGCGTACTCTTTGCCTGCATCATGGGCAGCGGCAAGCGGAACGGGGCGGCGGGCAGGGGCGGGCTGGGCACGGTCATGGGCGCCAAGAACCTGAAGGCCGTGGTGGCAAGGGGAAACCGGAAGACCGCCCTGGCCGATCGCGGTGCGCTTACGGCTATCCTCAAAGAAAAGTACGAAGACATGAACCGGAACACCGGCCCGCTCAAAAAACTCGGCACGCCGGTTCTGGTCAACATCATCAACAATCAGGGCTTGATGGGCGCCCGGAACAACACGAAAGAGTTTTTCGAGCATGCGGAGGACATCTGCGGCGAACTGATGAAGGAGAAGCACTGGGCTGCGGACACCGCCTGCCACGGCTGCCCGGTGGCCTGCGGCAAGAAAATGAACGTGACAAAAGGCACGTATGCGGGCGAGGCGGTCAAGATGCCCGAATACGAGACGCTTTTCGCCATCGGGTCCATGATGGACGTGCGGGATATCCAGTCCATCTTCAACGCCAATCATGTCTGCAACCTGCTGGGCATCGACACCATCTCCATGGGCGTGACCCTGGCCTTTGTGGCGGAATGCCTTGAACGGGGCGTGACTTCGGAGGCGGACCTCGGCGGCCGGGTCGATTTCGGCGACGGGGAAGCCATGACGGCCCTCATGGAAATGACGGCCAACAAAGATGGCATCGGCGAGCATCTCGCCCTCGGTTCTCGACGGCTTTCGGAGCAGTTCGGCAATGACGCGTACAAATACCTTTATGATGTGAAGGGTCTCGAGATCGCCGGGCACTCGGCCAGGGGGCTCCGGGGCATGTCCCTGTCATACCCCGTGGGTACCCGGGGCGGCAGCCACCACGACGCGCGTCCCCTGTATGCGCCTGAGGACCCGGGTTTCGGG
>JAFDKD010000734.1 GCA_019307165.1 Deltaproteobacteria bacterium
CAGGATAAACCGGATGAAACATAATATTTTGCCCCTTTCCGGAAGAAAGGGGCAAATATTCATCGCCTGCGGCGAGAAAAATCCGTTATCTACTCCGGGGTGGGCATATCAACCGGCGGAAATATTCTCCCTGCCTCCGCTGAACGGAATTGCCCGCCGGTCTAAGGCGGATTAATAGTTTTCGATTTCATCTGGAAATCGAAAACATCATCTTGTATATCCTGGTAATCCTGTAAATCCTGTCCGGAAATATGTTTTCAATCCGCGTTAGACAAGTCACGCGAAGCGGATTTCCGCCCAACACCGGCGGGATCTCCGCTACGCTCCGACAGGCGTAGGCGCAATCGGTCCGGTCGACGGCGAAATTTCACGAAGTTTCATTTGAACCTGCAAGATTCATGTAGAATAAATATAATGGACCTACGCCGTCCTGGCCGTCCTGGTGGTGTTGTCGGCCCTGGCCCTCAGGCTGATGGGGCTTTCCAAGGGCATCTGGCTGGACGAATGGCTGTCCATCCGAACGAGCGGCAGCGCGGACCTGATGGGCGCGCTCCGGTCCTACGATCATCCCCCGCTTTATTTTGTCCTTTTGCGGGCCTGGTCAATTCTCGGCAGCGACGAAAAATGGCTGAGACTGCTTTCCGTGATATTCGGCCTGGGGACCGTCGTTGTCATGATGGCGTGGACCAAAGGCTATTCCAGGACGGGGAGTCTGGTGTGCGGGGCGCTCTGCGCGACCATGCCCATGATGCTTCGATTCTCGCAGGAAATACGGCATTACTCGGTATTGCTCTTTTTCGCGTCTCTGTCCTACCTGTTCGCGGACAGGGTCATTTCCTCGCAGGGCAAAAAGTCCGCGGTCGTCTTCCTGTCCATATGGCTGTCCCTGTGCGTGCTGAGCCACAGCCTGGGCATCACCGTGCTTGTGTCCGTATTGGGTTACATGCTCCTGAGGGGGGCGGTTGGAAGCAGGGCGAAATACGGACGGTCGATCCTGATGGTTGTCGCGCTCCCGTTGATCGTTTTTTTCTGCACCAACTTCCTGTTCAAGGAAAGTTTCATGAAAGACCCGAAAAGCTTTTGGGTCCCCGGATTTACCATTGACCATTTGATGAATACGATACTGAGGACCCTGGGCTGGGAGTCGGTCATGCAATTGAAAACGCAAACGGCCATGGTGTGGCCCGGACCGGCCGGCGCGGGTTATGCGGCTCTCGTGGGGGCGCTGGGGCTCACGGCCGTTTTCGCGTGCGCCCTCGGTCGATGGAAAAAATCCAGTCCCATGCTGCTGGCTGCGCTGCTTCACCTGGGGGGGCTGATCGTCGTGTCCATATGGATACTGCCGACCATCATCTTCCGGACCCTTCTTCCCGCTCTGGTCCCTTTTGCGGCCTTTTCAGCGGTTCAGGTTTCAACGATCCCATACAAGTACATCAGGTGGTTCTGCGTTGCCGCACTTTTGGCGGTGGCCTGTCTTTTTGCGGCCAACTGGGTTAAATTCGATGCCGCCCGGCCCTATGAGGAATGGAGTCGGGTCTCGGTCATGCTGAACGAGGCCATGGCGGCAAAAGACGCGCTGATCCTGTATCCGAATTACGTGGAAGGCCCCCTGGGTTATTACCTGGATATCTCAAGACACCCGACCCTGTCCGTGGGCCTGTCTCAGCGTCCCGGGGATGTGGCCGCATTCCTGAGCGAGCGTGCTTTGCGTGCGGGCGGCAAAGATGTCATGTTCATGGTGGTCAGGTATGACGCCCTGGTTCAAAAAAATTCCGTCCATTACGAAAAAATGCTGGATGTCGTCAAGGAAAGATATATACAAGAGAGCGCGGATCGATACGGGGTCATCCGGGTATTCAAATATGCGAGGAAAAATCAATGAATCCCGCCATCGTGGTCGTGGCATACAATCGCGAAGGGTCTTTGAAGCGGCTCCTGGGCTCTCTGATAAAGGCAAGGTACGCCGACCGCGCCGATCTGATCGTGAGCATGGACAAGAGCGACAATGCGGCGGTGTACGAAACCGCCGAGGCCTTCGACTGGCCCCATGGCGAGAAAAGGCTGATACGGAACACCGAGCGTCTGGGACTGCGGCGGCACATCATGGCGTGCGGCGATCTGACCGATTTATACGGGTCGGTCATCATCCTGGAGGACGATACCTTTGCAGCCCCCGATTTTTACCGGTTTGCCTCGGCCGCACTGAGCCGATACCGTTCCGACGACCGGGTGGCGGGGATCGCCCTGTATGCCATGCGCTACAACGAAACGGCCAGGCAGGGTTTCACGCCCTTCATCGACCATGCCGACGTCTTTTTCATGCAGCTTCCCTGCTCCTGGGGGCAATGCTGGACAAAGGCGCAGTGGGGAGGATTTAAAGGCTGGATCAACGAAAAGGGGGCCAAACGGTCGTTTGCCGACTTCGATCTCCCCGACAACATCCGGAGGTGGCCCGAAACCTCGTGGAAAAAGGCCTTTGCGGCCTACATGGTTGAAAAGGACCTGTATTTTGTTTATCCCAGGGCATCCCTGACAACCAATTTCGAAGAAGCCGGCGTCCATCACCAGCGGGATTACGGCAAACTGCAGGTTCCTTTACAATGGGGGAGGGACGATTTCAAATTCAAGAGTCCGGACGAATCGCTTGCCCTGTATGACGCGTATCACGAAATGATTCCGTCCAAGCTGTCCCGGTTGGCGGCTGACTTGAGCGTGTATGATTTTGAAGTGGACTTATATGGTCAAAAAGACATTGGAAAAGTGAAAAAGGAATATATACTGACGAGCAAAAAAGCGCGAAAGGCCATCAAAACCTTCGGCAAAAAGCTGAAGCCCATCGAACTCAACATGGCCTGTGATATCGCCGGATCGGACATCGTCCTGGCAAAGACGTCGGACTGCCTGAATGACTACGACAGGTTTGCG
>JAFDKD010000735.1 GCA_019307165.1 Deltaproteobacteria bacterium
TGATATATTACGATCTGCGGTTCAAAATTAGCGGGATATATAGCATTAATTTGATAAAGTTGCCAACTAAATTAGTAGGGTTCTCTGAAAGACTTGAAAAAAGATAACAGACTGATATTTCACCAAATTCCTCCGTATCGGGTATTCGTTGTATCAATGTGGCGTCAGAAAACGCTCCGGAAACAGATGGGGGATGGATTAATGAGATCCTGAGGTACAACTTGCGCCAGTATTTCGTTTCTCATCCACCTGTGATTAATTGAGAATACCTCACGAATCCCGCCCATGTCAAAACCTTTGCCTGCGTGCCATGAAACCAACTGTTTGAAATCACATCAAAATTTGAATATATCCTCTGGCAGTCTCAGGGATTCGGGCGGCTTATACGCGCCGAAGGATAGCAGGTATCTGCAATTCCCATGTGAAATTTTTCCACAGGTTTGAATCTCGCATTTTCAAAAAGGTTGTCGGGTCATAACGCATCCAATACCTGCAATCGAATCAGACCTGTAAGGGCGTCTGCTTATTTGAAACTCGGCTGAAGCAGTGGACGGGTATAAGGACAAAAGGGGTATGTTGGTGTTGCTGCGTCCAATGTAACAGTAGTCTAGTCCACCAAATTGAAGAAAAAGGGGCATTTGCCATAACAAGGGATCTTCTTTTGTCGATCTGCCGGCCTCGCTGGATGGGGAAATTCAACGCATTTCCGTGTTCGGCCGCTTGACGCCGAGGGACACGCAACCGCCCACGAGTGAGAGGCCTCCGGCTACGATAAAGGGCAGAGTAAAAGAGCCGCTGATATCGGCTAGGTAACCGCCAAGGGCCGGACCTATGGCCTGTCCGATGCCAAAGAAAAGCGTGATAAAACCGAGTCCTGCCGGTGCCAGCCGCGGGCCAACGAAGTCGCCGGCTGCTGCGGCCATAATGGTCGGAATAGACCAAGCCGTCAATCCAAACAGGACTGCCGAGAGATAGAAACCGAATTTCACTTTCACCAATGCGTAAATGAGGTAGCTTAATCCCAAGGCCAGATAGGCCAGGGCCGCGCCGCGGCTTCGCCCCAACCGGTCTGAGATCCCACCCCAAATCACACCGCACAAGATGCTGAGTCCCCCTACCATAGCCCAGAGCCCCCCTGCCCAGGCCTGTGTATAACCTATTTCTTTGACCAGGTAGGCGGCGAAAAAGACCATGTAGATGATGTACGAGATACCGTAGAAAAAGTAGCACAGCCCCAAGTACCAAACGGAACCGATCCTGTAAACTTTCGTCAGGTCAAGGAAAGACACTTTTTGGGCTGAGGGGGGGTGGTGACTCGGGCTGCCGGAAGCCGTCTCTCCCACCTGCAGAAGGCCCTTCTCATCCGGACGGCTTCGGACAAAGATGAACACGATTCCGGAAATGATCAGGACCGCGCCCCCGAGCACATACCACGAAAAGCGCCATCCCTCAGGTCCGAAGGCCTTAATGATGGGTGGGACAATCAGACCGGAAATCAGGGTCCCAGTGCCAATCCCGGCAGACACGATGCCGGTGGCGAAACCCCTTCTTTTTGCGGCAAACCACGCGGAACCCAGGGCCATGGCCGGAACATAGGATGCCCCGTTTCCTAGGCCTGTGAGAAGCCTCATGGCAAAGGCAAAGCCGAAACCATTGGCTAGGCCTGTCAGAATCAAGGTGATGCCCATCAGCACAAGAGCCAAGGCGATAACCATTCTCGTTCCGAAACGGGCTGCCAGGAAACCGCCGATGATGGCCATGGTCAAGTATCCGATGAAGTTTCCCGTGCCCAACAGCCCAAGCTGCATATAGTCGAAGTTGAGGCCATCCTTCATGGCCGGCAGGATAATGGTGTAGGCCATTCGGCCAAACCCGTGGGCCGCGATTGTAGTCAGAAGTCCCATAAAAATCACGATCCAGCCATAGTGAATCGTGCTTTTCGCCATCTGCTTGTTCACTTGTGGGTTAAGACTTTCCATTTTGAGAAGCGGCCAAAAGCGCTCAACGCGGAATCAGCGAGATCTTGAAGACACCTGTCAGAGCGTGGTTTTTCTCAACAGCGCCTTATAGCCTGGCCATGGAATTAAGAGGGGCCACCTTCAATATCTTCCTAATTCACGCCGGACTATACAAAAATCTTTCTGTATATAAAGAGGTAAGAAAGGTTGGTTTTTTTATTGAGCTGCGATGGAGTATAGGCGAGGTGTTGCCTGGTGTCAATTTACCGTGAAAATACGTTTTCATCCTCTGGAACTGTGGCCTAAATTGACAGAAAGCCACGCCTTGCATATACTCCATCCAATTAAAAGCTGGAAACCCGCCCTTTCTTTTCAAAATTGACCTATCCTTAAATCTGGAGCGCATCAGGTATGAAGTGTCTAAACTGCCGATTTGAGAATCCTGAAAACATGAAATTCTGCGTAGAATGCGGGAAAAAGCTGGACTTAATCTGCCCCGAATGTGGTTTCAGCAATTCGCCGAGTTATAAATTCTGCGGCGAATGCGGGCACAGCTTAACTCTTCCTTCAGAACCGACCGCGAAAGGCCTTTCTTTTGCCGAGAAACTGGACAAAATCCAACGTTATCTCCCGAAAGGCCTCACAGAGAAATCCTGTCCCAACGAGATAGAATTGAAGGCGAA
>JAFDKD010000005.1 GCA_019307165.1 Deltaproteobacteria bacterium
CGATTTGAATGTTTCTATACACGCTTATGTATTCGGTTCACATTACTCGTTAACTTGTCTACCAGGCTGAGTTGTTGAGTTGCGGCGGTCTTGGGTCTCTTTTTTCCCTTACGTGCTTTTGGGACAGCTTCTTGCTTTGTCATTTTGAGACTCCTTTGTTTATCTTTTTTGAATCCTTCTTCATATACGCTTGTGTATACGATCCAGATTCAGGGTTAGCGTTTCTACCAGGCTCAGCTGCCGCTCGGCCGCCGTCTTGGGAATCTCGTCTTCTTCTGAAGCTCTCAGCCGGGCCTCATGCTTTCCCCTCTCCTCGGCCCTTTTGTATCTCAGGGCCAGTAATTCCTCTGTTTCCTTCGCCTTCGCCTCTCCCTTTGCCTTGGCTTCCTCCTCGGCTTTGGCTTCGGCCTTGGCTTTTTCCTCTGCCTCTGCCTCGGCTTCGGCTTCGGCTTCGGCCTTCCGCTTCGCCTCTTCCTCCGCCTTGGCCTTAGTTTCCGCCTCTGCTTTCGCTTTGGCCTCTTCTTCTGTCTTCTTCGTTTCCTCTGCCTTGGCTTCGGCCTCCGCTTCGGTTGGCTTTTCTTCCGCCTTAGGCTTCAGTTCGACCACTTTCTCCGCCGCCTTGGGCGGCGGGGCCGGTTTTTCTTCCTTCTTTTCCGGCTCGGGAGCCGCCTTTTTCTCCGGCTTGGCCGGTTTCTCTTTGGGGGTCGCTCCCGCGTCGCCGAAATCGAGATTTGGCTCCGGTGAGATGGCTGCCAGGTCCGCCTCTTGAAGTTCCAGGCGCTTGGAGATTCCCTCGACGTCCGTGGCCATGCCGCCGTTGATCATGCGTTCAATATACGATCTGATCATACGCACCGTCTCCGGATGACGAAGGATCAACACATCGGAGCCCGCCATCAAATAGCAGACGGCGGCCACGGCCTCCATCAAAACGGCCCGCCTTTCCGGGTCCCCCTGGGCCGGGGCCTCCTCAATGGGCTGACCCGCCTCCTTGCACTTCCATATCTCGTTGCCGATATTGTTGATCATGGGGACCTGCAGCTTATCGTCCTCCTGGGTAAGGGCTGCCATACCGATCCGCTCCATGACCGAATAGCTGTACTCCAGGCCGTATCCGAGCCCGCCCGTGGTGGGATCGATCAGGATTTTATCAGACGGCACGCCCAGGTTGCCCAGCAAAATATTAAGCTGCTTTGCAAGGTTCACATCGATGGGAGATGATGAAACAATACAGTGTTTGTATCCCAGGGCGCTGGCGCCCACACCCTTGTGGTTGCCTTCCTCCACGGGTCCCAGTGCGGCGTTTTTGCCCTCAAGGGCCTCAGATATCTTCTTCAACACCTCTTCGTCTTTTTGATTGTTCGCGGTGCCCCACAACACCAGGGGCACATCCACGGCTTCAGCTACCTTCTTGGCCACAGCAGCCGCTTCATCCGGGTTTCTGTCCATTCCGTTGGGGTCCGTACTCTTGAGTTGAAGGACAATTATGTCCGCGCCATATTCGTCCACGCACTTTTTGGCCCAGGCATCGGGCGAAGCGATGACATCCTTGAACGGTTCAACCGCCGCGGCGGGCCACTCTTCGGAGGGATCGTAGTCCCACACTTCCATCGCTATTTTCGGCGCGTTGGGCATGCTCCCTTCGAAGAGATGAAAAGGATATGAATCCTCTCCTCCCAGCGTTACAGCACCACCGCCTGCTCCAACCGTGGTCTCCCCTATTGCTCCGGAATAGGGCTGTTTGGGAATATCAAAGGCCAATTTCCGTACCTCCTTCTTGGATTTTTATTCCATCTGCAAAACCTGGTCCTCTGGGCCAGGTCAGAGTTGTCCGGCTATGCCAATGCGGGAATAAGGTTTCAGGTGTCAGTGTTCAGGTGTCAGTACGAATAATAGACTTCGACGCCGCTGTGTGTTGCTGAAATTGCCCCCACTTGATTTTTCAGCCCCGACACCTATATGGGTGCATCACTTACAGGACTTGGTCATTGCAAGGCCCCCTATGGGGGCGGCCTCAAAGCCCGGCGTGCCGCGGCGTAGTCCCGCTATCAGCGGGACGAAGCCGGGTCCTGTGGGCCCGGATCTTTACTCTATGACCTGCCCGACCGTCCTTCCCATTTCGGCCGCGGCCTTACTTCCTCGTGGCGTTTCGCCGGCCACCGAAATTCAATTGTGAAAAATGTAACAATGCCGGACAAAAAAATTTCCTCCTGAAAAAAAAGGAGGCTGTCCTCATGATTTTTAGATGAACCGACCTGGTCTTGTCAAGGAATTTTTTAACAAATTCAGGCGGTTTTCCAATACGTAACATCAATATATAGTATAGATAATAAAAGGCATACAATATATTGGGTATCAGGTCTGCACAATTTTCTCAAAAATTTCATATGCCGCGCGCAGTGCGACGCTGTCCTTCCCCAACTCGAACGTTGGTTTTCCGTTCAGGTCGAATTCCTGCACCAGGGGATCTTCGGGGACCGACCCCAGGAGTTCGAGATCAAAATCGCTCACCGCCTTCTCGATCGCCTCCGCTTGGCCTTCCTTGGCCCGGTTCACCATGAGCAGGTGCCTGCCGATCCGCAGCCCCAACGCCTTTGAAAGTTCAATAATCCGCGCCGCAGCCTGAATCCCCCGCCGCGTCGGGTCGGACACGGCCAGCAGCACGTCAATGTTGTTGGTCGTCAATCGGCTGATGTGTTCCATGCCGGCCTCGTTGTCAATAACCACGTTGGCGTAATTCTCGATGAGGCGATCGAGACAATCGGTCAGCAGGGTATTGGCGGCGCAGTAGCACCCGGCGCCTTCCGGCCTGCCCATGACCACGAGATCGAACCCGGTCGTCTCGACCACGGCGCCCTGGATCTTCATTTCCATAAAAATGTCTTTTGTCATGCCCGGGATGCCGCCCTTTTTCATTTCCTCCCGAGCGTCTCCCAATGTCCCTTCCACCTCCAGGCCCAGCACCTCGTTCAGGTTGGAATTGGAATCGGCGTCAACCGCCAGGACCGGTGTCCTTCCGGTGTCCACCAGATACTTGACAAGCAGACCGGCCATCGTTGTTTTGCCGGTTCCCCCTTTTCCCGCGAAGGCTATCGAATATGTCATAAATCACTCCTTTCCGATGAGATTTTAGTTGAATTTTTTTCAGAATTTTTCTAAAATTTGAAGGTGTTAAAGATCTTTTTGATACTCCCTGCAGCCTCGCCGACAGGCGGGACTTCCGCATCGCTCCGATCCATACGCCATGCGGGCCTGATACGATGGACGGATCAGTTGCGGGGCGTGTGCTCACGGTGCATTTTCAGGCATTCATAAACCCGATAAATGATTAAAAAAAGAAAAATATGGGACAAGATAACCCAACAACTGCAATTGGATCTCCCGCCATCGGAATTCGAAACATGGTTTTCCACGGCCGCCCTGGAGAAATGCGGACCCAAGTTGGCCGAAATCCATGTCCCCAATAAATTCGTCGCGGCCTGGCTGCACGAAAACCATTCTCGGAAAATTCAGAGCGCCATCAACCAAATGCTGGGCTTTCGGCCTGAAATCCGGTTTGTCTACCCCAGGCCGTATTCCCCTGTCTCCTCAGTTGATGACCGGGAACCGATCGATACCCCCGCAAGGTGGTCCCGCGGTTTGAACCCGTTATCCACCTTCGGCAGGTTCATCACTTTCGAAAACAATCGATTTGCGTATGAGTCAGCCTTAAACGCGGCGGACAAGCCTGGTGACCCGTTCAACCCCTTGTTTATTTTTTCAAACGAGAGTCTGGGAAAAACCCACCTCCTGCACGCCATAGGAAACAGGGTCTTGGATCGCAACGCATCCGCGCGCATCGAATACCTTACCGCGGATCGGTTTGTCGGGGACTTTTCCCTGGCCCGGAAGAACCGTGCCGCCGCCGGCTTCACCGAAGCGCTTCGCAGAACCGACTTGCTGCTCTTCGACGATATTCATCGCCTTGGCGACCGGGAAAAATCCCAACGCTCGTTTCTTTCAATATTCGACTGGCTGCTGACAGCCAACCGTCAGGTCGCCGTTTCCGGCCGGTATCCCCCTAAACGGATCCGAAACCTGATCCCGGAACTGCAATCCCGCCTGGAGTCGGGCGTACTTACCGAAATCGGCGTCCCGGATCAGAAAATCAAAATCGACATTATCAAACAACGCGCAAAACAGGAAGATATCGACATTCCCGAAGATGTGGCGTTTTTTCTGGCCAACAACATCAAGGACTTCAAAACCGCGGAAGAATACTTAGTCAGCTTGCAGGCTTACACCTCATTGACGCGAAAAGAAATCGATCTTTCCACGGTCAAGCGCTTTCTCAAGAACAGGCACCCGCGTCAGATCGGCGTTCATGATATCCAAAAGCTTTCCGCGTCGCACTTTAATATATCCATCTCCGACCTGGTATCAAATAAAAAGAGCCGCCGTTTCGCCTATCCCAGACAGGTGGCCATGGTCCTGACCCGGGAGTTGACGGATTTGTCATTAAAACAGATCGGAGATGCGTTCGGTAAAAGGGACCATACCACCGTGATTTATGCGTTGAGACGAATCGATCGGGACGGAAAGAACCCGTCATCGGGCGTTCCCGCAGACCTGGAAAGGATACAAACCCTTTTGATGCGGTAATACATGCGTGCTTGGCGAAGGCCCTGTTTCGGCGACCGAGGCTTAATACCTGAATTTTGAAATATTCAGGTATTAAGTGCCCATCCATAAATGACGGAGGGGGCACCGGCAGTGTAAATTATGTTCATATACAGAAGAAAAATAGGAAAAATTTCCCCCTAGCCGCGGCCGCTACGGCGAGTCCGCAATGTCTTGAAGAAACAGTCAATTTATTGATCAAAGCGGGTTTGAAAGTATTCCATAAAAATAAAGAAGTTACCGTCTTTTTCGACAATTACACACCCTCTTTATTATGATGATTATATATATATATAAAACTAATAAACATCAGAAACACGCTTGGCATGCAATTCGGTTTCCGGATGGAAGCCAGTCAATCAGGACCCACAAACCCCTGATCCGGAGGTAAGAATGGAAATAAAAATAGATCGCTCGGAATTATTGAAAAGCGTATCGAGGGTTCAAAGCATCCTGGAGAGAAGAAGCAACATGCCGATTCTTTCTACGGTGCTGCTGAATGCTAAAGAAGGAACCGTCAATGTCTCGGCCACCGATCTCGAACTCGGGTTTCGGCAAACGATCGCCGCGGAGATTATCGATCCGGGAAATATCGCCATATCCGGAAGAAAGCTATTTGAAATATTGAAAGAAAGCAATAGTCAGGAATTTCATATAAAGGAAAAAGAAAACAACTGGGTGCACCTGACGGATAAGGTGGCCCGGTTTGACTTGGCGTGTCTGCCTGCCGACGAATATCCGACGTTCATGGAACCCGAGAATGTGACCATGGTGGAGGTGCCGGGGGCCGTTTTAAGCGAAATGATCAACAAAACCATTTATTCGGTCACCGTGGAAGATGCGGGATTTAAACTATCCGGCGTTTTTACGGAAAAGGTGGAAAAGGGAGGCGCAACCTATATCCGGATGGTTTCCACGGACGGCCACAGGCTGTCCATGATTGATAAGTCCCTGCCGGGTATCGATGCACTGGATTTGGGAAGCGGGGTCATGATCCCGAAAAAGGGGATGAACGAACTCAACAAATTTACCGCAGAAGAGGCATCGGTGAATTTGGGTTTCAAGGAAAAGCACTGCGTGGCCAGGAAAGAAAACGCCCTGTTGGTCATTCGTCTGTTGGAGGCCAAGTTTCCGGACTATCAGGCCGTCGTACCGAAGGAGGTAACCTATCACATAGACATAAACCGCATACAGCTTCTGGATGCCATGAGAAAGATGCTTATTTTGAGCGATGACCGTTACCGCGCGGTGAAGGTCGGCATTGAAAGCGACGTTATGGAACTGATTTCGACGAATCCGGATCTGGGGGAGGCGGAAGAGAAAGTATCTATTGATTTCAAGGGAGAAAAAATCGAAGTAGGGTTCAATCCACGTTATTTTGTCGATGCGCTTCAATCCATGGAAAGCGAATCCGTATCCCTGGGTTTTATAGATAATGCAAGGCCCTGCATTATAGAGGGAGAGGCGGATAAAGGGTTTAAGGGCTTAATCATGCCGATGAGGGTTTAGAATGTCACAAGAACGCGAAACATATGTCGCCTCGGACATCAAGGTCCTTGAGGGACTCCAGGCCGTACGCAAGCGGCCGGCCATGTATATTGGAAACACATCTTCATCAGGACTTCATCACCTGGTCTACGAGGTGGTGGATAACAGCATAGACGAGGCATTGGCGGGATATTGCGACCGTATCGACATCAAGTTGTTGGGCGACAACAGCGTCATTATTTCGGACAACGGGCGCGGTATCCCGGTCGATATGCATGAAACGGAAAATATGCCGGCCCTCGAGGTGGTGATGACCAAGCTGCATGCGGGGGGTAAATTCGACAACAAGACCTATAAGGTGGCGGGAGGACTCCATGGCGTCGGCGTTTCGGTTGTGAATGCCCTTTCCGAGTACCTTGAGGTCGAAGTCTACAGGGATAATAAAATCCATTACCAGCGATACGAAAAGGGAAAGACCAAAACCCCGGTGGAGTTGCGGGGAGCAACCGAGAAACGCGGGACCCGCATCCACTTTATGCCGGACGACGGCATCTTAGACGCGACCGATTTCGATGTGGATATTATTTCCCGAAGGATGCGGGAGTTGGCATTTCTCACAAAGGGCGTGAGGATATGCATCTCGGACGAAAAGACGGGGAAGAAAACAGACTACATGTATGAGGGCGGCATCATTTCCTTTGTGGAATACCTCAATAAAAACCGCGAGGTCCTCCATCGAAAACCGATGTACATTACCGGTGAAAAAGGAGGTGTTCTTATGGAAATCGCCCTTCAGTATAACAATTCCTATAAAGAGAACATCTTTACTTTTGCAAATAATATTAACACGAGAGAAGGTGGAACCCATTTAAGCGGATTCAAGGCGGCGCTCACCCGGAGCATCAACCAGTATTTAAGCAAGTCGCCCTTTTCCAAAAACTTCAAAAATAATCTGGGAGGAGATGACGTCCGGGAAGGGTTAACGGCCGTGATCAGCGTTCAACTGCCCAGCCCGCAGTTCGAGGGGCAGACCAAAACCAAGCTGGGCAACAGCGAGGTCAAAGGCCTTGTGGAAAATCTCGTAAATGATGGGTTGAGCAGTTTTTTTGAGGAAAACCCTTCTACGATCAAAACCGTTCTTTCAAAGGTGATTGACGCGGCGCGTGCCAGGGAGGCGGCTCGAAAGGCAAGGGACCTTGCTCGCCGGAAGGGCATCTTGTCCGACCATTCGCTTCCTGGAAAACTGGCCGATTGCCAGGAAAGAGATGCAAGCCGCAGTGAAATATTCATCGTGGAGGGCGATTCGGCGGGCGGTTCGGCCAAGCAGGGCCGCGATCGAAAAAATCAGGCCATTCTGCCGCTCAAGGGCAAGATTCTAAATGTGGAAAAGGCGCGGTTCGACAAGATGATTTCAAGCGAGGAAATTCGGACCATGATTACGGCCCTTGGCGCCGGGATCGGCAAAGAGGATTTCAATATCGAGAAGTTGCGCTACCACAAGGTCATTATCATGACGGACGCGGACGTGGACGGGTCCCATATTCGCACCCTGCTTCTGACCTTTTTCTTTCGCCAGATGCCGGAACTCATCGACCAAGGGTATCTCTATGTGGCCCAACCGCCCCTCTATCGCGTCGTGTCGGGAAAAAAGGAGATGTTTATCAAGGATGAAGACGGTTTCAACGATTTCCTCTTGAAGCGGATTGCCGAGAAGGAGACCGTGTATCTGGATGGCGGAGACGAAGTTTCCGGATACCGCCTTGAAAGGCTTCTGGCGGGCGTCATCAAATTCTATGAAAGTATTGCGAAATTGACGCGTCGGGGATACAACCGCCGTTTTGTAGAGTTTCTAGCCTCGCTGGGGGTCACGGACAAGTTGAAGTTCAAAGACAGGGAATTCATGGAATCCCTTTTCCAAAAACTCGAGGAAAACGGATTTCGAGTTAGCGATACCCGTTTTGACGAAGAAGGGGAAAACTATGAGTTCGTGGTAACGGAAATGCAGAACGGCGGCCAGTCATGCGCCGTAAACTGGGAATTTCTGTCTTCTCCCGAATTAAGACAGGTTTTTAAAATATCCAATCAATTCAATCAGCTGTCTAAGGCAAACTACGGAACCGACGGGAACAGGAAGGAAGTTGACGACCCCCAGCAGCTTCTTCACGAACTCATGGAAAAAGCCAAAAAAGGCTTGAGTATTCAGCGGTACAAAGGCCTTGGCGAAATGAACCCGGAGCAGTTGTGGGTCACAACCATGGACCCTGAGCGCAGGAGGCTGCTCAAGGTTCAGGTGGAGGACGTCGTGGAGGCGGACGACATCTTCACCGTCCTGATGGGCGATAAAGTGGAGCCCAGGCGGGAATTTATTCAGAACAATGCATTGGAGGTCACGGAGCTGGACATTTAGGTCGTGTCCAGCTGGACCCGGAAATGATATTCCATCGCACTGTTTTCACCAGGGTGTAAATAGCTCTGCGGGGCGGACAGGCGCCGGAAATTAATATTTGGAGAAACGCAATGTCAGCGGAGTTGCATGAATATACGGTCAATATCGAAGACGAGATGAAAAAATCCTACCTCGAATATTCCATGAGCGTCATCGTGGGGCGGGCCCTGCCCGATATTCGAGACGGTCTGAAGCCGGTGCACCGTCGTGTCCTGTACGGCATGCACGACCTCAAGAACTATTTTAATCGCTCATTCAAGAAATCCGCGCGCGTCGTGGGGGACGTGATCGGCAAGTATCACCCACACGGGGATGCGGCGGTCTACGATACCATCGTTCGTTTGGCCCAGGATTTTTCCATGCGTTACCCGATGGTGGATGGCCAGGGCAATTTCGGTTCGGTGGACGGCGACCCCCCGGCGGCCATGCGGTATACGGAAGTTCGCATGACGCAACTGGCGCAGGATTTTCTTTCGGACATCGAAAAGGAGACCGTCGATTTTGTTCCCAACTACGACGACAGTCTCCTGGAGCCGGTGATCCTGCCCAGCACCATACCCAACCTGCTGATTAACGGGACATCGGGCATCGCCGTGGGCATGGCCACGAATATCCCGCCCCACAATCTCACCGAAGTGTGCGAGGCCATATTCAAGTTGATCGAAGAGCCCGACGTAACCGTAGAGGCGTTAAACCGGCTGATAACCGGCCCGGACTTTCCTACGGCGGGTTTTATACTGGGCAGAACGGGAATCCGGGAGGCATACAAGACCGGCAGGGGAATCATCAAGATGCGGGCACGCGCTTTCGTGGAAAAGGTTGGAAAGTCGCGGGAGCGGGTGGTGATCTCCGAGATCCCCTATCAGGTGAATAAGGCAAGGTTGCTGGAGAAAATCGCGGATCTGGTCAAGGACAAACGGGTCGAAGGCGTGTCCGATGTCAGGGATGAATCGGACCGGGACGGCATGCGGATTGTGATAGAGGTGAAGCGGGACGGACAGGCCATGGTCATCCTTAACCGTTTGTACAAGTACACGCAGATGGAGACCTCGTTCGGAATCATAATGCTGGCCATCGTCAACGGAAAACCCGAAGTGCTGACCCTTAAGGAAATTCTTCAGCACTTCATCGTCCACCGCCGCGAAATGATCGTTCGGCGGTCCATCTACGACCTGCGAAAAGCGGAGGAGCGGGCCCACATTCTGGAAGGATTGAAAAAGGCGCTCGATTTCCTGGATGACGTGATCGAGTTGATCCGGTCGTCCTCTGACCCGAAGGAGGCAAAAAGGCGCCTCATGGCGGAGTTTGAATTTTCAGACCTCCAGGCCCAGGCGATTCTCGATATGCGCCTTCAACGTCTCACGGGGCTGGAGCGAGAAAAGATAAACGCCGAATATCAGGACCTGATCAAAAGCATTGCCCGCTTCAAGTCGATCCTGGAAAATCCCAACATGGTCCTGCAGATTATCAAGGAAGAGACGCAGGCCATCCAGGAAAAATATGGCGACGAGCGCCGAACGGAGATCCTGGAAGACCAGGGGGACATCGACCTGGAAGACCTGATCGCCGAGGAAGACATGGTGGTCACCATCAGCCATGGGGGGTATATCAAGCGCAATCCCATCAGCCTTTACAGGGCCCAGCGCCGTGGAGGAAAAGGCCTGACCGGAGTCAAGACAAAGGCGGAGGATTTTGTCTCGATGCTGTTTGTGGCCTCGTCCCACGATTACCTTCTCTTTTTTACGAATCTGGGAAAGGTTTACTGGAAAAAGGTCCACGAGGTTCCCGAAGCGGGACGAATGTCGCGGGGCAAGGCGATCGTCAACCTCCTGGACCTGCAGAAAAACGAGCGGGTGGCCACCACCCTGGCGTTGAGGGGCTTCGAGGAGGCCAAATACGTGGTCATGGCCACCAAGGACGGATTGGTCAAGAAGACCCCGCTTGAGCAGTACAGCCATCCCCGGGTGAACGGCATCGTCGCGCTTAAAATCGTTGAAGGAGACGAGCTTATCGGCGCACGGGTGTCCAATGGGGATCACGATATCTTTCTGACCACCCGGCAGGGTAAATCTATCCGGTTCCATGAGCGGGACCTGAGAGCCATGGGACGTGTGGCGGCCGGCAATATCGGCATTCGCATGGCCCCGATGGATGAAGTCGTGGGCATGGAGGTCCTCGAGGAAGGGGCGACCATCCTGACGGTAACGGAAAACGGGTACGGAAAACGTACGCACACGGAAGAATATCGCCGCCAGTCAAGAGGCGGTAAAGGCATTCTCACCATCAAGACCAGCGAAAGGAACGGGCTGGTGGTGTTTTCCTATCAGGTCAGCGAACAGGACGAACTCATGATCATCGCCGGCAGCGGAAAAATCATCCGGCTGAGAGTGGCGGATATATCGGTTATCGGAAGAAACACCCAGGGGGTTCGCCTGATTCACTTGGCCGACGGCAAGAAGGTGATGGGTGTGGCCAAATTGATGGATGAATAACGGCGTTTTTCGAATATTCCCACGGGCCGGAGTAAGTCGGTTGTTGGGGTGGGTGCGCGATGTTTAAAAAAAATGGCTGATGAGACACACGAAATAAGCAGGGTGGCGGTAATAGGAGCAGGCAGCTGGGGGACCGCACTGGCCAATTTACTGGCCGAAAAAGGGTTGGATATCGACTTGTGGGTCCGGGAGGAGGAGGTTCGCCGTCAAATCAGCGGAGAGCGGGTGAACGGCCTCTTTTTGCCCGGGGTGGCGTTGAGTGAGCGGCTCAATCCCGTCGGAACCTTTGAAGAGGCCCTGTCGGGCAAGGAACTGGCTCTCCTGGTGGTTCCGTCCCATGTGTTCCGGGACGTCCTTACCCGGATGAAACCCTGTCTGGCACCTGGGATGGAATTGATAGCCGCCACCAAGGGGATAGAAAACGAAACCCTGATGGTTATGTCCCAGGTAGCCGAAAGCGTCCTGCCGGAGCGTTTCTGCAGGCGTTTTTCGTGTCTTGCCGGCCCCAGTTTTGCGGTGGAGGTCGCAAAGCGTTATCCAACGGCCGTTACCATCGGTTGCCCGGACCGGGACCATGCCGAACGGCTGCAGCGCCTTTTTTCCCAGGAAAATTTCAGGGTTTATGTCAGCCACGATCTCATGGGGGTCCAGCTTGGGGGCGCCCTTAAAAACGTTATTGCCATTGCGGCCGGCGCGGCCGACGGTCTGGGTTTCGGCCATAATGCGCGCGCCGCGCTGATTACTCGGGGCCTGGCGGAAATCACCCGGTTGGGCGTGGCCCTGGGGGCCACGCCGTTGACATTTGCAGGATTGGCCGGCATGGGTGATCTGGTCCTGACCTGCACGGGGGACCTCAGCAGAAATCGAACTGTGGGCCTGCAAATCGGCGAGGGAAAGAGCCTTGATGACATCACAGCGGGCATGAGCATGGTCGCGGAGGGCGTCAAGACATCCCGCTCCGCATATGCCCTTTCCAGAAAAGTGGGCGTCGATATGCCCATCATTCAACAGGTGTACGAGATCCTTTGGGAAAAAAAGGACCCCAGGGCGGCGGTCAAAGAGTTGATGACGCGGGAATTGAAGGTTGAGCTGGAGCATTGACCCGTGCATCGGCATGGTACTTTAGCTAATACCTGCAGGGACCCGTCTCTGGTTTTTTTCACCGCCCGCTTCGCGGTGAATGATAATTGTACAATTTTCCGACACCGTATTTATGACGACGGGTACTAGGGATTGACGGATGGAAAAGGCGCTGAATATTGACGATGTCCGAGACAGGCTGAAAAAATCGATTTTCGGGCGGAACATCGTCTTCCGGGCGCATATGGATTCCACGCACACGCTGGCCAAGAGACTAGCGGGGGAAGGGGCGCCGGAAGGGACGTTGGTGGTGACGGACGAGCAGCGTTCGGGCAGGGGCCGCATGGGAAGGCGCTGGATGTCACCACCCCATGCAAATCTGTTGTTTTCAATCATTTTGCGCCCACCGTTGCTGGCTGATCAGGTATTTGTGCTGACCATGACGCTTGCGCTGGCTGCCGTCGATGCCATCCGGGCGGTCTGCGCGGTTTCGGCGGTTATCAAATGGCCCAATGACCTGTACGTGGATGGCGGGAAGTTGGGAGGAATTCTTACTGAATTTTCGGCCACGGAAAAGACGGTCGATTCGGTGGTGCTGGGCCTGGGGCTCAATGTCAACTGGAACCCGGGGCCTGACGGCCTTCCCTATCCGGCCACAAGCCTTCGGAATGAAACGGGAACCCGGGTCCCAAGGGAAGCGTTGCTGTCGGAAATTCTGATTAATTTTGACGCCCATATTCAATCCGTTCTGCGCGGGGAGTTGGATTCCGTCTACCACCGATGGAATCGGGCATCCATGCTGCTGGGAAAGCCGGTGGAGGTGAGGATGGACGAGCGGACCATTTCAGGCCAGGCCCTCAGGATAGACAGGGACGGGTCACTGATCGTCAAAGACGGCGCCGACACGGAGCATCGGATTCTTTGCGGCGATGTGTCGTTGCGGGGGTCATAAATCAACGCCGCAAATGCGGGAGGAAGGAGATGGAACCATGGCGAGCATTCAACCGAAAGGCGAAAAGCTCAGGAAAGCGATCAAGTGGATTTCCGAGATATTGCGGGAGGACGAAGGCCGATCGATAGGGGAATTAATTCGGAAAGCCTCCGGTGAGTTCAATCTCTCTCCCAAAGAGGAAGGATTCTTGTCGGATTTTTACCAGACATCGTAACACAGGAATACATCGCGCCTTCAGATGTCCACCCAATCATCTTCCTTTTCTTTGCGCAGTGCATTTACGACAATTGTGAAAAAAACCCAGACAACGGCAATGAACGCGATAAAACCGGCCGCGATAGGCAACCAAGATCCGTTTCGGTGTATAGCGGCCAGGCCTGTCCAAATGGACACGGCGGAAACAAACCCGATATAAACGACAATCAGGAGGAAGGGGACGGCCAGGCACACCAGGAAAACCCTCCCTACCCGCGCAAATCGATCACTCGGCATGCTTCATTTCATCCAGTTTTCGGTTCAGAAACCGGACCTGCTGTTTCAATTCATTTTCCGTTTTCATTTTATGCGCCACCAACTCCGTGGCATACAGCACGGCCGAGTGACTGCGGTTTATGGTTTTTCCGATCCCGGCAAGGGTGCAATCGGTGTGGCGGCGGCACAAATAAACATATACGTTTCTCGGATAGGCGTGAACTTTTTTTCTCGACTTAGAACCCAGGGTTTCAGGATCGGCCTTGTAATAGGTGCAGATAAGCTTCCGGATATGCGCCGGCGTAATTGAGGATTCGCCGTCGGCAAGGGAGTCGAGGACCCCCTCGGTCAGGTCCCGGTCGATTGTGGCCTTGAGCAGGTCCGATTTTGCCTTAAGGCATTTCAGCGCGCTTTCCATTTGTCGAACGTCTCGGATCAGACGGGACGCCAAATGGTCTATGATGTCATCCGGAAGGGACATGTTCAACTCCGCCGCCTTGCGGGTGATGATCATGGCGCGCGTTTCGTGATCGGGCGGGGAAATGGTGGTGACCAGTCCGGACACGAGGCGTGAAGAAAGAGATTTTGAAAGGCGAGGAATATTTTTGGGCGGAACCGCACTGGTGAAAACAATCTTTTTTCTTTCGTTGATGAGGGCGTCGAGGGTGTATTCCAGTTCCAGCTGGGTTTTTTCCTTTCCGCTCAAGAAATGAACTTCTTCGAGAAGAAGCACGTCGCAGGAACGGCGGTATTTCTCTTTGAACGCCTCGATGGCGTTACTCTTGAGGGATGAGACCATCTCATTGGTAAAGTCTTCGGCCGTCACATAGCGAACCCTTGTCTGCGGGTTGTTTTCAAGCACCGAGTGGCCGACGGCTTGAGCCAAATGCGTCTTACCCAGGCCGGTGCCGGAAAGCATGAAAAGGGTGTCGTAATCGCAATGGCTCCCGTTGGCGAGGGCTTTTGAAGCGGAGTATGCGAATTCGTTTGAATTTCCGACAATAAATCGATCAAAGGTAAATTTTCGGTTGAGTTCGCGTTTCAGGGTCCCGCCGTTGCCGGGCATGCTTGAGAACGACAGTTGCCGAGGTTCGGATAAATCAGAAGGAGCCCAAGTAGCGGCGGTCTTGGGCGGTTCCTGTATTTTCAGGACGACATCAACAGGTGAACCCGCAACGAGATTGATGCGTTCCCGGATGAGAGACAGGTAGTTTTCCATTACCCAATCTCGAGAGAATTTGTTGGGGCAGGCCAGCACCAGTCTTTCGCCGGTGGTTTCCACGAGGTTGATGGGCTTGATCCACAGGGAAAACGTGTTTTTGGGGATTTCCGTGCTAATTTGTCGTTGTATGTCTTCCCAGGTATTGGACATGGGCCTATGCAAAGCACTCTGATAAGGGGATCGGGTAAATGCGCGCAGCCTCGTGAGGCAGGCAGGCAAAAAACACAATAAAGATGAAAATGCGTCGGGTTAGACTTGCGCCGTACGAACCGGGTCGGCGGAACCTTTATTCGGGTGATATGATTCAGTCGGGCGATGTTCGATGTTGCCGTTGGTTTTACACAAGGCCGCAATTACCTGTCAAAGGTGGTAAGAAGAAGCCTGGACTTAGCCGGAGACCCATTTTTAACAGTTTGTAACCTATGCCCCACACAAGGAAATTCCGAGGACATGCCCTAACTTGCCGGGATGAATGAAAAAGTGGGGGCGAAGATTTTGACCATGAATTCAGCGGGTTACAAAAACAAGATCAGATGTGGAAAGTTTTTTCCACAATTTAAATCGTCGAATTTCTCCGATTTTCATTTTTTTTCTTTTCATTTTTTTTCTTTTCACCAAGGGTCGAAAAGGTTCAATTTTTCGGCCAAATTTTTGCAGATAGAATAACATATTGATATATATGGAAAATTATACAGGTCCTCGGCACGGTTAGCTCTGGGTGGCGATATTCGCCCAAAAAAATACCGAAAATATTTCTATAAATATGCCGGAATTAGGGGATATTTGATGGAAAATAAAATTCGCGTGGCATTACTGGCGGGGGGCTGGTCGGCGGAGCGGGCCGTCTCGTTGAAGAGCGGCGAGGCGGCATTTGAGGCATTGGACAGGGGGAAGTACGAGGTCAGCCGGTATGATCCCCGCGACGATCTTCAAGCGCTGCTCGCAGATAAGGACGCGATCGACCTTGCCTTCAGTCTGCTGCACGGGAGATTTGGGGAAGACGGCTGTATGCAGGGAATGCTGGAAATCCTCAGGTTGCCCTATGTCGGGTCACGGCCCCTGTCGTGCGCAATGGCCTTCAACAAAGATGTGACAAAGCGAACATACGAGCGGGCGGGCCTCAAGGTAGCGAAAGACATCCTGCTGAAGCGGGGGAACCGCATTGCGCCGGAGAAGATATTGGACTCGCTGGGCGGAAAAGTTATGGTCAAGCCGGTAAGCGAGGGATCCAGTGTGGGGATGTCGTTGTGCGGGAGCGCGGGCGAATTGCGCATCGGTCTTGAAGCTGCATTTGCGTACGACGATGACGCGCTGGTGGAGGCTTACATCGATGGCCGGGAGATAACCTGTTGCGTCATGGGTGGCCGACACCTGGAAACGCTGCCTCTCATCGAAATCGTTCCGGATAAGCAATTCGCCTTTTTCGACTATGAGGCCAAGTACACACCCGGGGCTACCAGGGAAATATGCCCCGCGCGCATCGGCGAGGCCGAGGCCCGGGCAGTGAGGGATTGCGCCGTAAGGGCCCACCAGGCCCTGAAATGTCGGGTGTGGAGCCGTACGGACATGATTATTCGGGACGAGAATGTTTATCTTCTTGAGACCAACACCATTCCGGGGATGACAGAAAACAGCCTTTTCCCGCTGGCGGCGCGGCAGGCCGGGCTTTGTTTTGGGGATTTGCTGGACCGTCTTATTCAATATGCCATGGAATAAGGGCGCAGGGTACAGGGCACAAGGCACAGGGCTCAGGATACACCCGCCTTTGCTTAAAACACTTAAAAAGGATTATGTTATCTCGCAAAGGTGCAAAGATCGCCAAAAATATACAGTTTATGATAAAATAACTAGGTTTTGGTAAAACAGCTTGGCTGCAAAGTCAAAAAAAATATATCTCTCACAGAGCCACAGAGTACACAGAGGTTTGTTGTTTTTTTGCGAAGCGTTGTTGAAATGTGTCCAAAGACCGCGTTTCTTATGGGACAGAGATGAAACTCTTGTGAAACTTCGTATGGTTCAAGGTTCAGAGGTTCAAGGTTAAGGGTTGCAGGTTGCTTTGCACTCTCTCCCCTTTGCAAAGGGGAGCCTGTCCGCCGTTTTTGGGCGGGGCCGCCCCCCAGGCCGGAGGCGGCGCTCATATGAAAAAAGTGCCGCACCTTCTGTTTGAATCTTATATTTTCTCTGTGCTCTCTGTGCTCTCTGTGCTCTCTGTGACTCTGTGAGAGATTTACCTGGTCGTTTCGCGCCCCGTCCGTTCGCCCTGAGCCTGTCGAAGGGTCAATTCGGGACTTGGGCAACAACCCGTCAATAAAGAATCATCAATAAGGCCATGGTGGCCCGGTCCGGTTTAGCATATCCTCGGAAGCTGCTCTCCGGTCAGCATGGAGAGGATCCGTGTGCCGCCCACGCGGGTTTTCAGCAGGACGCGACCCGCATGCTCGGGTATCGCCTCACCGATGATGGCTGCATTTTTTCCGTATGGGTGTCGCCTCATTTTTCTCAACACGGCGTCGGCATCCCCGGGGGCCACCATCACCAGGCATTTTCCTTCGTTGGCCACGTATAGGGGGTCGAGGCCCAGAATTTCCGAGGCCGAATGGACGCCCGCGCCGATGGGAAGGTCTTTTTCAATGACCTCGATGCCAACGCCGGACTGGGCGGCAATTTCGTTTAAGGCCGTGGCGACGCCCCCGCGGGTCGGGTCGCGCAGGACGTGAATATGGGGACTCGCAGCCAGGATGTCGTCCACTAATCCGTTGAGGGGTGCGGAATCGCTGGTCAAGGATGTATTGAATTCGAGGCCTTCCCGCCGCGTCAGCACGGCCATGCCGTGATCGCCGATATCTCCATTTATTATCAGCTTATCTCCCGGGCGGGCGTTTTTGCTGGCAACGTCTACTTCCGGAGAAATTTCGCCGACCCCGGCCGTATTGATAAAAATCTTGTCCGCGTGCCGTCTGGGAACCACTTTCGTGTCACCGGCGACAATACGGACCCCGGCCTCGTCAGCGGCCGCGGCGATGGAATCGACGATCGTAATCAGGTCCTTGATGGGAAATCCTTCTTCCAGGATAAGACCCAGGGTCAGATACCGCGGGACGGCGCCCTGCATGGAAAGGTCGTTCACGGTGCCGTGGACCGAAAGGCTGCCGATGTCCCCGCCGGGGAAGAAGATGGGATCAACGACGTATGAGTCCGTGGTCATGGCCATTCGGCCGCCGAACATGGGCACCACGGCGCTGTCGTCCAGCGTGGAAAGGATGTCGTTGTCAAGGCGGGGGAGGAAAATGCCCTCCACCAGATCGCGGGAGGCCTCGCCGCCGCTGCCGTGATCGAGTTGGATGGTTTTGCCGGTCATTCGTTGCGCTCCAAAAAGGGGGCCGGCGCCGGCGTTAAGGGGGCCGACGACACGGATAGAGATGCCGATTCCCGACCGCGGAGATCCCAAGGGGGAAAGGGGTTGTTGGAAATAGCATTTTGCAGGGAACGTTATACCGCAATAGAAAAAAAAACAATCTTTGAATCGATTCGGGGACACGTTTCACGTGAAACATGCATACCTCCCGTTTTTTAGGGCATCATATGTTTCACGGGGAGATCTTGGGACAATGATTTGGGTTTTCAAACAACAGCGTATTGTGATATCAAACAAGCCACGAGTGAAACATGAAGCCGGCCGTTGCGACCCGCCACCGCAACTTCGGGCAGGCGAATCGGTATGCGGGAAAGGATGACGGCGAACGCTCTCATGGCTCAAATCATTTCTATCTCCAATCAAAAAGGCGGTGTGGGAAAAACGACCACGTCGGTAAATCTTGCCGCATCCCTTGCAGCGGCTGAAAAATCCTGTCTACTGGTGGACTGCGATCCCCAGGGCAACGCCACGACCGGCGTTGGGGTCGATCGAACGGACCTGAAAGGGGGGCTTTACGACCTGCTCCTGGGCGATATGTCGCCCGATGACGTGATCGTTCAAACCGAGGTCCCCGGGCTTCACCTGGTGGGGGCTGACAGGGACTTGGTGGGCGCTGAAGTGGAATTGATCGCTTTGCGGGACAAGGAATTTCGCCTGAAACGAACGCTCGAGGACCTGCGGGGTCGATACAATTTTATTTTTTTGGACTGTCCGCCGTCCTTCGGTTATCTGACGGTAAACGCCCTTACCGCGGCGGATTCCGTTCTCGTGCCCCTTCAGTGCGAGTATTACGCGCTGGAGGGTCTCTCGCAATTAATCAACACGATTCGGGCGGTGAAAAAAAGCCTCAATCCGGCCCTCAGACTCATGGGCATACTCTTGACCATGAGCGATATGCGCAACAACCTCTCTCAGCAGGTGGCCCAGGAAGTCCGAGCCCATTTCGGCAAAAGCGTTTTCAAGACCATGATACCCCGCAATGTGCGGCTGAGCGAGGCCCCCAGCCACGGCAAGCCCATTCTGCTTTACGACATTCGGTCAAAAGGGGCCCAGAGCTACCTGGAATTGGCGAGGGAATTCATAGAGAAAGGAGCCGGAAACCATGACAAAGCGAAAGGCACTGGGTAAGGGGCTGTCGGCTCTGATTCCTGACGCGGGCCGGCTGGACAATGGTAAAACGCGTTTTTTCAATTGCCCCGTGGAGGCCATAGATCCCAACCCCTATCAGCCGCGGCAGGACTTTTCAGAGGCCGAAATGGTCGGAATGGTCCAGTCCGTTAGGGAAAAGGGCATTTTGACCCCGTTGCTGGTGAGCCGCTTGGAGACCGGGTATCAACTTATCGCCGGCGAGCGCCGCTGGCGCGCCGCCCAGCGGGCGGGGCTGACCCATGTGCCCGTCGTGGTGAGAGAGGTGAGGGATACGGAATCCCTGGAACTGGCGCTCATCGAAAATATTCACAGAAAAGATTTGAATGCCATCGAAGAAGCGCGTGCCTATAAAAGACTGATTGACGAAACCGGCGCCACGCAGGACGCGGTAGCGAAAATGCTCGGCAAAGACCGGTCAACCATCACCAACCTTCTCAGGCTCCTCAACCTGTCCTTACCCATACAGAAACATGTCATCGACGGCCGTCTGAGCGTGGGCCACGCCAGGGTGCTCGCCGGTCTTAAAAGCGAGAGCGACCGCCACCGCCTGAGTCGATTGATTCTGGAAAAGGGCCTTTCCGTACGGCAGGCCGAGGCCATGGGCAAAAAGATTACCTCCCCGCCACGGCCGAAGAAAAAAGAAGCGGAACTGGATTACTATCTGAAGTCTTTATCGGATACGTTGAAGCGGTCTCTGGGGACGAAAGTGGAGATCCAGAAGCGGGGGCATCGCGGCAAGATTGTCATCCATTACTATTCCGATGAAGAGTTGGACAGATTGCTGGAAGTTCTGGGTTGAGAGGACCGCTCCCGCCATTTTCGCTCCTCGCCTTTCAGTAGGCGGCCGATATTCTCGTGGTGCTTGACGCAGATAAGCGCGGCCGCCGCAAATCCCCCGAGCACAATGGGAAAGGGTTTTCCCAAGACCCCCATCAGGACCGCAAGACTGATGGCCGAGACCATGGATCCCAGTGAAATGAAATCCCAGATCGCTACAACGACCACGAAAATTAAAAGGCCGATGAGGCAGGACAGGGGTGATAGGGCAAGAAATACCCCGAGGGCCGTAGCAACCCCTTTTCCCCCGCGAAATCCCATGAAGATAGAGAACTGATGGCCGATGAGGGCCGACAGACCCACTGCGGAGAGACAGATCGCATATAGGGTTCCCCCGGTTGATGCAGCCGCTGCGAACAAAGAGACGGGGACAAATCCCTTCATCATGTCCAGGACCAGCGTCAGAAGGCCCCATTTGAGGCCCAGTTCCCTTGCCACATTGGTTGCGCCCACGTTGCCGCTGCCGCGCCGGGTGATGTCGATGCGGGCCACCCGCGCGGAAATGAGCTTTCCGAAAGGAATGGAACCCAGCACATATGCGGCCAGGGAATAGATGATCGATTGAAGAACCATGATCGAAAGGACTTGAGATTCCCTTCTTTTTTTAGGATGATATCTGCGACCCGGTGAACGTGCCGTGTTCGAATCGCATTTCGTTCAGGGTCTGACCAGAAGCGTTTATGTTCAAGGATATATGGTTTTTCACGTATAGTGCAACCACTAATTTCGAAAAGGGCTGACCCGTGAAAATCATGGTCATGGATGGGCAGGGCGGCGGCATCGGCGCTACCCTGATTAAGTATATCAGGGATTTGCTCGGGGATGAGTTGGACGTATGGGCCCTGGGCACCAATGCCATCGCCACGTCAAGGATGATGAAGGCGGGGGCCAATCGGGGCGCGACCGGCGAGAATCCCATTGTGAAAACCAGCCGCCGGGTGGACCTGATTGTGGGCCCTCTGGGCATCATTATGGCCGATGCAATGATGGGAGAGGTAACGCCCGCCATGGCGGCCGCGGTGAGCGCCAGTCCGGCAGAGAAAATCTTGATCCCGCTTACAAAGGAGCCCGTACACGTTGTAGGCGCTTCCGCCGAGCCCCTGCCGCATCTGGTCAAGCGGGCAGTGGAACGAATCAGGGAGGTGATGACCCATGTGTGAGTCAACGGCGTATGTGTTGAAAGACGGTAAAGAAGAACTGGTGCTGGAGAGCGTCCAGCTTTTGGAGGTGAACCCGGGCGGCGTACGTATCGCCAGTATATTCGGGGAAGAAAAGATCATTCAAGCCAGGGTAAAGACCCTCTCCCTGGTGGACCATAAGATTATACTCGAACCCATTACCTAGTGTCCACATTGAACACCCTAAAGGAGGTAACAGACATGAATGTTCTTGAATTTGCAAGCAAATTCAAATGGTTGGGACATGACGGCTTCCTGGTGGAAACGGAGAAGACGATCTATTTCGACCCCTATGAGATCTCCGGGGGCCCCACGGCGGACCTGGTCCTGATCTCCCACGATCATTTCGATCACTGCTCGCCTGAAGACGTGGCCAGGGTCCAGGGGCCTGACACGGTCATCGTCACGGAGAGTGCGTCAGCGGCCAAGCTGTCCGGGGACGTAAGAGTAGTGAAGCCGGGGGATTCCCTTGATTTCGGGGGCATCACCGTGGAGGCGGTCCCATCCTACAACACGGACAAGGACTTTCATCCCAAGGCAAACGACTGGCTCGGGTTGATCGTGGAGGCGGAGGGGGTGCGGGTGTACCACGCCGGCGATTCAGATTTTATTCCTGAAATGAATGAAATGAATGACTTAAAGGTCGATATCGCGCTTCTGCCCGTGTCCGGCACCTATGTGATGACGGCGGAACAAGCCGTAGAGGCCGCCCTGGCGATCCGGCCCAAGCTGGCCATACCCATGCACTACGGCGCCATTGTCGGCAGCGAGCAGGACGCGGTGCGGTTCAAGGAGGCATTGGCGGGAAAAATCGACGTGATGATTCTTCAGAAGGCGTAACGGGTAAAAGGTGCCAATCGGCGCCTTTGAACAGAGACGGTTGGCAAAGCGAATATTGAATATCGAACAAGAAATAATTTTTATTTAATGATGTGAGGATATTTCAGTTCAATCAAAAAAAGGAGTGAAAAATCAAAGGGCTGTATTCGACCTAAGTAAAACCGGATGGAAATTCATCTTACCCGGGCGAGATCAAAATTACCCTGGGAAAATAGGTGCCGTATCTCCGCAAATCACGCGTGATAAGGTCCATGCCCAGAATTGCCGCTTGGGCGCCAATATAGAAATCGGGCAAGGGAGACCGTTTCATTCCTTTGTTTTTTCTGTAACGGAGAAAGGCCTTGCCTGCTAAAAACAGGGCTTCCTTCGGGATATCGAGCATTTGAAGCCCGCTTCGGAGGATGGCCGACTCCAACGTCTCTATTCGTTTGAAACCGATGGAAATCTCCGAATAAATAATGGCATTGATGTACAGGTTGGTGACCGCCCCATATTGTTCCAGCGTGGCCTCCGACCAATCGGCCCATTCCGGGTCATCCAGATAGACATCCAAAATGACATTCGAGTCCACCAGCACGCCTTGCATTAATCCGGCCTCGTCAGGGCCATGATG
>JAFDKD010000736.1 GCA_019307165.1 Deltaproteobacteria bacterium
ATACGTTGGGGAGGATGTGGCAGGCGTCGCAGCCGTAGACGAAGTGACGGCGCTGGAGGCCCTCGAACTTATCCAGGTCGATTATGAGCCCCTGCCGGCGGTCTTCGATCCCGATGAAGCCATGAAAGAGGGCGCGCCGTTGATTCATGAGGAGTACGCCAATAACATCAACATTCATGTCCACATCGAAGTTGGTGAAGTTGACGAGGCTTTCGCCCAGGCGCATCTCATACGGGAAGACACGTTCCATGCCGCGGGTGAAGCCTACTCAACACTCGAACCCTACGCGGTTGTGGCCTCCTACGCCAACGGGTACGTGGACCTGTGGGTGCCCAACGCCGCGCCGCACGTGCGCGCCAAGGCGCTCTCCAATCTGCTGAAAATGCCCCTCAATAAAGTGCGGGTTCGACGTATCAACGTGGGAGGTCACTTCGGCTCACGCTCCGAAGTATCTCCCGGAGATCTCGTGACGTCCCTGCTGTCCATAAAGGCGGGACGCCCGGTGAAGCTCGTGCTGACGCGAGAGGAAAACGCCGCCTGTACACGGCAGGTTCACGACATACAGGCGACGATCAAGACAGGGGTCAAAAAAGACGGCACCATCACGGCCAAGGAGTTCCGCGCTGTCTATGACGGCGGCGCGTACAGCAGCACCGGACCCATCGCCGCGTCGATTCCGTACTACGTCTATGAGGAAGCCTACCGATTTCCGAACGTCAGATACAACGGATATCGAGTAATCACTAACAAGGGGATCCGTGGAATGTACGGAGCTCACGGCAGGGCCTTCCTCGGCGGCAATGAAATGCAGCTGGACATGATCGCCCAAGAACTGGGCATGGACCCCATGGAGATCAGGCTCAAGAATGGGCTCAAAGTCGGGGAAGAGACAGCCACCAAGTCCGTGATCATTAGTGGCGGCCTTGAGGAACCTATACGCCGGGCGGCCGAGCAGGCCAAGTGGACGGAGAAACGGGCCGGACTGAATGAAGGAGAGGGAATCGGAATGGGATGTGTCGCTGTCATGTGCGGTTTCCCCATGGGATTCAGGTCCGGCTCAGCGTGTTATATCAAACTCAATGACGATGGACAGGCGACCATCGTTACGGGCATCTGCGATACGGGGATGGGGAATGAATCCATGGCGATACAGATCGCGTCCGAGGTGCTCGGGATACCAGTTGAAGACATTAACCTGGTCAATGCGGATTCTGAGGCGACGAATCTCGATCCCGGAGCGTACTCGCAGGCCGCTTCGTTTGTCGGAGGAAACGCAGTGAAGCGCGCGTGTGAAGAGGCCAAGCGCCAAATACTGGGCTTTGCCGCGGCCAAGATGAATCATCCTGCGGAAGACCTCGACATAAGGGATCGAACGATCGTCTCGAAAACGGACCCTTCGAAGAGCATGCCCCTGCGGTGGATTGTCCGTGAAGCGTTTTTTCAGGGAAAGCCCATCGCCGCTACTGGTGCATATATGCCGAAAGTCGATTTCCAGCGGGAATGGATCAAGAACCCGTACGGTCAAATGGCGGGGACCTTCTCATTCGGTTGCTCGGTCGCGGAAGTAACTGTGGACAAATAGACCGGGCAAATACGCATCCCGCACTTTGTCGCGGCCCACGACTGTGGAAACCCGATCAACACCATGGCAGTGGAAGGGCAGCTCGAGGGGTCGATCCAACAAGCCGGGGTTGCGGTCCTCACGGAGGAAACCCGGTGGACCGAAGGCCGGCTGCTCAATCCCGACCTCCTCGAATACAAAATGCCGCTCGCCTGCGACATGCCTGAGATCGAAACCGTGATTGTCTGCTCGAACGACCCGGAGGGGCCCTTCGGCGCTAAAGAGGGAGGTCTGACAACGCGCATGAACGCTTACAGCGCGGTGGTCTGCGCGGCTCACAATGCTCTGGGCGTGCCCCTCAATGAGTTCCCGCTAACTCCGGACCGGGTCCTCAAGGCCCTCGACGCCGCGAAAGATGGAGGTAAGTCATGATAGCCTCGAAATTTGAATTTAGAAGCCCAAAGGATGTTGAGGAAGCCGTCCGGCTTTACCGGGAATTCCAAGGCGAGGCCGTTTACCTCAGTGGGGGGACCGATCTGGTTCCTCGTATGAAACTGGGTCTTGAAAAACCCAAAGCCGTCGTCGACTTGAAGCGCATTGTCCCGTTAACAACAGTAGAGGATCAAGGCGACTGGATCAGGATCGGGCCCTTGGCACGGATCTTCGACCTGAAACAAAACGACCTCGTTCGAGAGGACTTTCCTGTGCTCGAGGCTTCGCTCGAGGCGACTTCGTGTGAATCCCTCCAGATGAGGGGCACAATCGGCGGCAATCTGCTTCAGAATTCCCGATGCCTCTTCTATAACCAATCGGAATTCTGGCGCAGGTCCAAGGGCTTTTGTCTGAAAATGGGCGGTGAGAGTTGCAATGCTATCCCTGGCGCCAAAACCTGCTTCGCAAACTATTGCAGCGATAATGCCCCCGCTTTGTGTACTCTGTCTGCGGAGATAGAGATCTTCGGACCCGATGGGGCGAGACGCCTCAATCTGGATGAACTCTATACCAACAAGGCGGGCAAGCCCTTCAACCTTCAACCTTCAACCTGGTGAAATTCTCACCGCAATCTTCGCTCCGAAGAA
>JAFDKD010000113.1 GCA_019307165.1 Deltaproteobacteria bacterium
CAGCACCTCCGGATGATTAAGGGGGATGCCCCCGCCCAACGTTTCCCTGATCTCCCGCGTATCCACTTCCGTCCTGGACCCATCCATATCGGCGGTGTAAACGATATCCACATCTGGGTTGCCGCTGATGATGGAAACCACGGTAGCGCCCATATCGCCCAGCGGTTTGCGGTCGATGTGGTCGGCCTCAAAGGTGGCCGTGATTACGGTGCCGGTCCCCGGCTCCGAAAAGATCTCCAACTCGCCCCCCGCTTCCCGTGCGGCCTGATCCATCAGAGAGATCCCCAGACCGACCCGCCGGGTGGTCCGTGTCGTTGTAAACGGATCTCGAACCTGCGCCAGCATGAGTTTATCCATGCCGCGGCCGTTGTCCTCGATGCGGATTTTGAGGAGGTTCCGTCGGTTGTCTAGGGTCACGGCGATTTCCACCCGTGTGGCCCCCGCCATCGTTGCGTTTTCAACCAGGTCCAATATGTGGAGTGACAGGTCCTCCATGTGCCAAAGAAGCGTTATCCTCTATCACGCAACTCCCTCCTTCACCTGCCAGTGCCATGCGAAGCCCGGTAAAACCCGGAGATGACAAGCGAAGGTGGGTGGGACTGACCCCAATCTCATTCAGGTCATGAGCGTCCGAACTCGTAATAAACGGGAAACGCTCATATTGCCGGTATGTTATCCTGGCCTCCTTCAATGTCAGGCGCTTGGAGATTTCCAGGGCGTCAAACGTCATATCTTCAGATATAAAACCCAGTTGGGACAGTACACTGAAACTCTGCCGGTCCACGTGGGCGGCGATTGCAAGGCCGTCCCGCGCGTGTATGGCCGACACGGCCTCGTCGATTCGGAGTTCGGTGGCCCCGATCAGGAGTCGGGTGTTGAATCCTTCCACCTCTTCGAATTCGTTGGTGATCACCTGAATGCCGAAAAGGTCTTCATCGTTTTGACCGGGCTGCAGGTTTTGGTAAACCAGCGTCTGCATGGACACCGCATGTTCCACCGCCGGGAAAAGACCGAGCAGGTGAACTTCCTCCGATGTGGCGATCTCCATGCCCGGGATGATGCAGAGCCCCGATGACCGTGCCGCCGCCGTCATGGCCGAGGCATTTTCGGCACTGTTGTGATCCGTAACGGCTATCATGGCCAGGCCGTTTTCCCTGGCCCTTCGAATGATCTTTCGGGGCGTCATGTCCAGGGTGGCGCAAGGGGACAGGCAGGTGTGAACGTGCAGGTCCGCGGTAATGACCTTCAATCCTTGCCCCCTGTCAGTGTTTCGCATGCCGCCCCTTGGAAGCCGGAACCGAAGGCGGTGCCTAGACCCCCCTCAGGCCCATTTCATAGAGCTTCCCGGCCAGTTCGAATGCCGGCATCCCGCTGATCATGACGGGAATGTTCTCGGCCTCGGCCTTTTGTATGGTGTCCTCCTGCGGTTGCCGGTTGTTGACCAGAATAATGCCGGCCAATGTTTTCATCACTGCAACCGCCACGATATTTTGGTGGATCTGAAGCGTGATCCAGAGGTCGCCTTCATCGGCGTGCGCCATAACATCGCTCATAAGGTCACTGGCGTACCCCCGGGTTACGTCCTTTTCCAGTTCCCCTTTACCGGTCCTCACCTCAAGATCAAGCGCATTCACGATATCGCTGAGTTTCACGCTAGCCTTCCTCCGCCTCCGCTGCTTCCCGGTAGCTCTCCACGATATCTACCACCTCGGACGCATCCAGCATGCCGTGGGTCACCTCATCGACCACCATGACCGGGGCAAGCCCGCAGGCGCCCAGGCACCGTACTATATCGAGGGAGAATTCCCTGTCTTCGGTGGTTTCCCCCACCCCGATACGGAGGTGCTGCTCCAGCTTTTCCAGCATCTGTCCCGCTCCCTTGACAAAGCAGGCGGTGCCCAGACAGACACGCACGACGTGCTTCCCCCGGGGGACCATGGTGAAGAAAGAATAAAAGGTGACGACCCCGAAGACATCGGCCGGTGAAATGCCGAGTCCGAGTGCAATGTAGTTTTGAACCGATGCCGGCAGGAAACCCAATATGCCCTGAACCTTCTGGAGCACGGGGATGAGGCCGCCTTTTTTGGGCCTGTAGGTTTCGAGAATGTCGTCGATTTCGGCCTTTGCATCCAGCCTTTCTTCTTCCTCCAGCAGCTTGATGAAATTTTCGGTGACCTCTTCCAGGTTGTTGGGAGGCACGCGCGTCCCTATGCCGCCTGAACGTGGCAGCGATTCCAGCAGACCGTCGCAATGCTCCAGAAGCGTACGATGGTGATACGTGAACGGGGCGGTCGCTCCGGGCCAGAGGCGAGGCCGGTCGCCGTTTAAAACGGGCGTTCCGAGCGAATTTCCATCGGGCACCGGCCATTGAAGTCCGCCGACATCCAGACGATCGTATGTGATGCCTCTCAAGGCAGGGACAAGGGCCGCGATTTCCTTTTCCCATATCTCCCTGGCCGTCAATTCAGGCCAGTTTTGCCCCAGGCGCTTGGCCAATTCGGTGAAAATCCACGTGTCGGGTTTGGCCTCCCCGGGGCTCGGTACGGCACGGCGCACCCTGCTGACCCGGCGTTCGCAGTTGGTCGTGGTCCCGTCCTCTTCGGACCAGGCGGCGGAGGGCAGCACGGCGTCCGCGTAACGAAGCATTTCGCTGTCCAGCACATCCTGGACCACGATGACGTCAAGGGATTCCAACCATTTCGCGATCCCGGGAAAAGCGGGTTCGGCAAGGGCAAGATTCTCGCCTACGCAATAGAGGAGGCGCGTCTTCGAGTCCGCCCCATCTTCTGCGGCGCCCGCGCCGCGAACCATTTCGTCGAAAGAGGGTCCGGGTTCGCCGTCGATCGGACAGTCCCATGCTTTTTCAAATGCCGCCTTTCCTTCCTCGCCTATGGCCACGTATCCGGGGAGATTGGTGGGCAGGACGCCCATGTCGCAGGCGCCTTGGGAATTACTCAATTCTCCCAAACAGTTGATGCCGCCCTCGGGTCGCCCCATATTCCCCAGGATCTCCTGAAGTTGAAGGAAAAGGGGCGCCAGGTGGGCGACACGGGAGCCGTAAACCAACATGGCGGGCGCTTCGGCGTCCAGAATATCCGCTACCGCCTGAATATCTTCTGCGGAGACTTCCGTGGTGCCGGCGACCTGAGAACGGGAAAAGCTCGCCGCGGCTTCTTTTACCGGGTCGGGCGCTTCGCGCCCCCGTCCGACAAGCTCGTTGATCAAGCCATTGACGAGGACCGATTCGGTGCCTTCCTTGACGATAAGACGGGTGGTGGCAAATTCGCCGATTTTCGTCTCGCGGGAATCGACCACGATCAGCCGGCACCCATTCTTCGCGGCGCGTTTGATGAATGTGCCCGCAACCGGATTTTCCTCGGTGACATCGCTGCCGATAAGCAACATGCGGCCGGCGCGCTCAAAATCGCCGATGGGATTGTTGAGCCCGTTTCTTGCGGAAGGGCAGTTCAGATTGTTGCTTCCAATGCCGGCGCGAAACAGTTTCTGCATCAGGTACAGCGATTCATTGGTTGCGTTGGCCGAGCAGACGCCGGCAACGGCCCCGGGACCGTAACTCCCTTTGGTTTCCTCAATCTTTCCCGCGACCCAGTCGAGGGCCTCGTCCCATGGGACTTCCTCAAGCGTTCCGTTTTTTCGGATCATGGGCTGAGTCAACCGGTCCGGGCTTCTGGTGAAGTCAAAACCGAATCGCCCTCTCACGCAGAGGCGGCCCAGATTGGGTAGGGCGTCCTCCACGCCGCTGACCTTCATGATCCGGTCGTCTTTGATGTGGAGGTCCAATTGGCAGCCCACGCTGCAATAATGGCAGGTGGTGCGGACATGCCGCGTTTCCCACGGTCGTATCTGATATCGGCTTCTTTTTTCGGTCAGCGCAGCCACAGGGCAGGCCTGGATGCATTGGCCGCAGAAAACGCAGTCGGATCGCTCCAGGTTGTCGTCCCCCATGGCCACGATTTTGGCTTCAGCGCCTCGATAACCGTGTGAAATGGCGTTGTTTACCTGGATGACATTGCAAGCGTCTACGCACCTGCCGCAGGAGATGCATCGTGAAAAGTCGCGGACGATCAGGGGGCTGGCCGTCTCGATGGGGTATTCCGTCTCCACCCGGTCAAAACCCGTTGTATCCACCTGGTACTTGTAGGCGTAAGCTTGTAGCTTGCAAGCACTGTGAGCGGGACAAAGTTCGGCGCTCTGGTCATAATCCTCAACCCGCTCCTCAAACTCGGTCCACGAACTCGTTTCTTTGCCGCCGATGGCGCAGTTGTGATTCCCCGATTTCAAGAGCAGGGCCAGAATCGTCCGGCGGGCCTCCCGAACAGCGGGGGTGTTGGTGTAAACCACCATCTTGTTCGCGGCGGGCGTGGCGCAGGCGGGCGAAAGGGCTCGACCGCCCTCGACTTCAACCACGCAAACACGGCACGCTCCCGTTGGCGAGGCGCCTTTCAGAAAGCATAGGGTCGGAATAAACATTCCGTTTTTTCTGGCGACATCCAGGATGGTCTCGCCGGGCTCAAAGGCCAGGTTTCGACCGTCTATGGTCATGGTGTTTTCAGGCATGGTTCAACTCTGGCTCTTTTTTACCCGTTTTTCGGTAGCATATCAATCCGCACTGAAGGCAGCGGTCCGCTTCGCGCCGGACTGCCGCCTCGTCAAGTCCGGGCAGTATATCAGGGGAAACCCAGGAACGTTTTGCATCGCCTTCCACATCGAGCACCTCGGGTCGGGCCCTTTCGGCGGGGGGCACATCGTGAATATGAGTGACGTCCGGGATATGTTCCGCGACGCACGCCAAATCAGCCACCGGGGTAATGAGCCCGTCCGAAAAATGTTGGTGAACGGCCCGGGCCAGACGCCTGCCGGAAAGGATGGCCTTTACCACGGCCGATGCATCGCTGACTCGCCCCGGTTCCGGCGGCGCGAATATTCCGGTCTCGGCACTGCCCTGAAAGGTACGGAAGGTCTCGACGGTTTGCCATTTGACCTCCCCTTCGGGGTCTGCATCCTCGGCTTCCGCCTCCGCCTTCACAAAAACCAGTTCGGGGAAGCGCGCCGCCGACGCAATCAAGGTGTCCGCATCCAGGATATCGACTTCCGGCAGTCCCTCATCCGTGAGCGCCTTGCGCTCCAGGGCCAATCGGCCGATCCTGCCGGAAACGCCGCCGACTGCGGTAACGGCGGTTTCGGTTCGCACATCGATTCCCTGCGCAGCCAATTTTTTGACATGGGTCAGTTCGGGCGGCAGATCCTCGAGATGCGCACGGGTGACAATGGTGACCGCTTCGGCGCCCATGTCCCTGCACTTCCGGGCGACTACTAAGGCCTTTGGGCCGGCGTGTAGGACGACTACGCGCCTGCCCACGTCCGGGGGCGCGTTCCGGGCGAGCGCGCCCAGGAAATCGAGCATGGTCATAAATCCGGAAACGGGCGAGGCAAACCCATGTTGATCCGGTTGGAGCACCTTGCGGCTGTCAAATCCGCCTGCGGTCAACATGACCGCGTCATATCCGTCCTTGAGCAGGTCGGGCACGGAGAAGTCCCTGCCCATTTCCATGCCTGTCTTTGACGCGACACCCATGTCGAGAATGCCTTCGATATCGTGATCGAGCACGTCCATGGGCAGGCGGTCGCCGGCAATGACATACCGCAGTATCCCTCCCAACTCCGGCTTCGACTCAAAAATGGTCGGCTGGTAGCCGAGACGGGCCAGGTAATAGGCTGCGGTCAGTCCTTCCGCACCGCCTCCCACAAGGGCTATTCTGCGGCCGTTGTCGGATGCTTTGTAGGGTTTGACGTGCTTTCCCGTGGCCTGTTCGTAGTCCGCTACAAAACGTTTCAGGGGATCGATGGCCACCCCTTCGTCGGCCAGATTTCGCCGGCAGTTCAGTTCGCACGGCGCCGGGCAAATGTAGCCGCACACCAGCGGGAGCGGGCATTTTTCCTTAATAATACGGAGGGCTTCTTCGTAGTCGCCGTTTTGGATTTCATGGATGTAGCCGGGAATGTCAATTCCGGTGGGGCATGCGCGCTGACACGGCGCCGTGCACTCGTCCGACGTATACTCCCCGACGATGCGACGGGTGGCCGAGGTCAGAGCCACAATGCCTTTCGGGCATGCATCGACGCACGCGCCGCAACCCACGCACAGGTCAAAATCGACCACCGGCAGGTTGTGGTCGCCCATTTTCAGGGCACCGAACTGGCACGATTTCACGCAGCTGCCAAGGCCGATGCATCCGATGGGACATACCTTGCTTCCCCCGTAAAGCAAAACCGCGGCCTGGCAGTCGGTGGCGCCGTTATACGTGTATACGGGGTCCGCTTCGCCGACGCCGTAGGTGCAGCTGGTCCAGTGAAATTCCGGTTCCCTGGCCTCCACCTTCTGGCCCATGATTTCTCCCACGGCCATGGCGGTTTCCATTCCGCCCACGACGCAGACATTCACGGGAATGCTGTTGGCGGCAATGGCTTCGGCCGCGGCCGCGCAACCGGCCTGCCCGCACCCGCCGCAGTTTGCGCCGGGCAGTGAATCGGTTATGGCCAGGACTTTGGGGTCCTCCCACACATAGAACGCTCGTGAGGCTATGGCCAGAACAATACTGGCGCTCAGACCCAACAACAGGAGTAATGAAGCTGCAGCTAGCATATTTTCGATCCTACCCCTTTCCCATCAGGTGTAGATCCGCCCGTGCCTGCACATGCAGGGAATGACGGCGTTAGTGCAAGAGTGCTTTGAGGGAGCCGTCGACTCCCACGAATCCGAAAAAAGCCAGGGACATGAGGCCTGCCATGACCAGTCCGATGGCGGTGCCCTTCAGGGCGCGCGGCACATCCGATATCTCCAGTCGCTCCCGGATCCCGGCCAGAAGGATCAGTGCGAGGGTGAAGCCGCCGGCCGAAGCCACGGCAAAGACCACTGCCTGGGGAAATGTAAACTCCCGTCGAATGCACATGATCGCCACACCCATGACGGCGCAATTGGTCGTAATGAGCGGGAGAAAGATACCCAGCGCCGTATAGAGGGGCGGGGCGAACTTCCTGAGAAACATTTCCACAAACTGGACCAGGGCCGCGATCACCAGAATAAAGGCAATGGTCTGCAGATAGCCCAGACCGAGCGGATTCAGGACCTTGTGCTGCACCCAATAGGTAACGATGGTGGCAATGGTCAGAACGAAGATCACCGCAAGCCCCATCCCTACGGCCGTATCCATCCGCTTGGACGTGCCGAGAAATGGGCAGTTGCCGAGATATTCCGCGAGCAGAATATTCTTAATCAGGACTGCTGAGATGACAAGGACCATGTATTCCATTTAAAAACGCTCCCGTTACCGTTGGGAAGAACCCCTGTTTATTCCATCTGCAAGACCTGGTCCTCTGGGCCAGGTCAGAGTTGTCCGGCTATGCCAATGCGGGAATAAGGTTTCCCCGCCCAACAACGACGGGATCTTCGACAGGTGTCCCGTCTTCGCTGCTTCGCAGCTACGCCGTGGCAAGCAGTGTTCCCCGCCCAACAACGGCGGGATCTTCGACACGTGTCAGTACGAATAATAGACTTCGACGCCGCTGTGTGTTGCTGAAATTGCCCCCACTTGATTTTCCAGCGTTTGGTTAAAACAAATCCTTTCCTGACACCTGACACCTAATGGGTGCATCACTGCATCACTTACAGGACTTGGTTGTTGCAAGGCCCCCTATGGCGGCGGCCTCAAAGCCGGGCCCTATGGACCCGGATTTTTACCCGGGTCAGGACTGGCTCGACTTGGAGATGGCGTTCATAATTCCCAAAAGGATCCCCAGGGTGAGAAAGGCCCCGGGGGCTTCCGCCATAAACGTAAAAGGGCGGAACGACGCCCACATGACATCCGCGCCGAACAGGGTTCCCTGTCCGAGGACTTCCCTGAGGGCGCCGAGAACGGTGAGGGATATGGTAAATCCGAGCCCAATCCCCAATCCGTCAAGCGCGGAGGCGGCGACCCCGTTTCGGGAGGCAAATGCCTCGGCGCGGCCGAGAATGATGCAATTGACCACGATGAGGGGAATGAAGATCCCCAATTTCTGATAGATGCCGTAGAAATAGGCTTGGCTTAATAATTCAACAATTACGACAAAAGAAGCAATTATAACTACAAATGATGCGATTCTGACCTTTCGGGGAATGATGTTTCTTAGTAACGAGACCAGAATGTTGGAGCCGGTTAGAACGAAAATGACCGCCAAACCCATGCCGAGCCCGGTTTCCGCGGACTTAGTCACGGCCAGGACGGGGCAGAGCCCCAATACCAGTCGGAAAGGCGGCAGGTCTTTCCACAATCCCTTAGTGAATTCCTTTGCCAGACTCATGTGTTATCCCTTGTAGAAATCCACGTCCTGTGGGCGTGGTCATGTTTATTGGCTATGCCATAGCGGAAATGCGGACCATAAAGTGAACTAGAGTTCTGAGTGAGCTAGAGTGAGCTAAAGTGGTGGAGGAGCTTCGCTCATCCATCATATTTATTGTCAAAAACTCCTTAGCTTTAAATTTTCAATAACTCAATGTTCAATATTCAATGTATAGGGGCGGCCTCAAAGCCGGGTCCTATGGGCCCGGATCTTTGCGTCCCCGAATCCTTTTTTCTCGACGCGTTAATGTCCCGTGACCACTTTATGAACCTCCGGATAAAGGGCCAGGCTTTTCCGGAGGGCTTCGCACACGCCTTTGCTGGAATAGGTCGCACCGGAGATGGCATCGATTTCATCAGGGCATTCGCCGGTGGTTGTTTCAATCTCGATATGCAGCCCCTTGAACCCCTTGGTAAACTGATCTTCCTCAACCCTGGAGCCGATCCCGGGCGTCTCCCTATGAGAGACGATCTGGACGCCGGTCAGGTTGTTTAATTCCAGGTCATAACCGACCATGACCTTGATGGCGCCGCCGAAGCCTTTGCCTTCGGTCTCATAGGCGATGGCCCAGTTTTCGCCGTCTTTCTTGCCGACAAACAACAAAAGTTCTTTGCCGTCGACCGTGATATTTTCCCGATCCGCGATCAGGTCGTTTTCAGCGCCCGCCAGTACCTTCTTGACCTTGGGTCCCTGGACGTTCATGAGAACCTGATTTTCGATTCGTTCAGCCGTAAAATTGCGGAGTCCTGAAAGCGCCACCCCGCACACGGTGCAGATCACGGACAGAACCACAATCATCTGCACGATCTCTTTCATGACGACGTGCCCCCTTGACCGGTTTCATTTGTCCCCGGGGGTTCCGCAGGGACGGGAACGATCTGTCTCGCCTTCAATTTGTCAAGCAGCGGGACGAACAACCCCATGAGGAGACAGGCAAACACGACACCGTCGGGGTACACGCTCCAGGCCCGCAGGACAACCGTCATGGCGCCGCAACCCAGGCCGTAAACCACCATGCCCCAGCGATTCACGGGCGAACTCGAACTCTCCGTTGAAAGGAAAAAGGCCCCGATCATCACGTTGCCCGCGAGGAGATGAAACAGGGGGTCGGCGTATGTGCTGCTGTCTCCCAACCAGAAGATGCCCGAAACGCCCAGCACTCCCAGGATGAAGCAAAGGGGGATCTCCCACCGGACGATGCCCCTCAGCACCAGAAAAAGCCCGCCGGCCAGGACACAGACGATTGCGGATGCCCCGATACCCCCCGCCTGCCTGCCGAGAAACAGGTCCGCGCAATTCAGATTGGCCAGGGCCGATGCCCCTTCGCCCTTGAGCAGGGCCAGGGGGTATTGCAGCAAAAATCCGGTGTCATAATTGACCAGCGCCAGATCGAAGTCGAGGTACCCGGCCCATGTCTTGGTGATGCGGATAATGGCCCAGCCTACGAGGGCCGGATTCAGCGGGCTCGCGCCCAATCCGCCGAACAGCTGCTTTCCAATGATGATCCCCGCGAAATTTGCCACCACCACCACATAGAGCGGGACGCTTGCCGGCAGGATCAAGGCGAGTACCAGACCGCTGACCGCCGCGCTGCCGTCCGCGATCCGTATGGGCCTTCGCAGGAGCATCTGCATGAGGGCCTCGGCAAGCATGGCGGAGGCGATGGAGGCGCTGACGACGCGAAGGGCATCGAAACCGTAATAGACCACGCCCATGACAACGGCCGGCAACAACGCCAGCATGATGTTGTAATACATGCATGTAGTCTTCGATCCGCAGTGGACGTGCGGACCGGGTGAAACCGTTAAATCGAGTGCTTTCATCCTTCGCCCATTACTCCTGATTTTTGTCCGGGACCGCCCCTTCCGGGGGCCCTGTTTCAAAAAGCCGTAAGGCGGGGCAGGTCGGTCCGCAGGCGTTGCATGCCAATGCTTCCTCCATGCTTATCTGGCTCATGGTCTGGGTCCTGATGGCATGTTTGGCATGGGATATGAATTGAACCAGCGGTCTTCGGGCCGGGCAGACATAGGCGCACAGCCCGCATTCGATGCAGTTCTCCGCGCCCAGGGGGCGGCACTTATCGAAAACGCCGTACTCCGAATATCTGCCGAGGAGGTTGACCTCCAGATCCACGGGACATATGGCGTTGCATTTGCCACAATTGGTGCAGGCCGTCTGCTGATAGAAAAAAACGTCCGCAGGGGCCTGAACATGAATAGACCCGGTGTCCGCGGCGACGGGCTGTTCGTCCGAAAAGCAGGCATACCCACGGAGGATGCCGTTGAGGATCAATTTCCCCTTGGGCTGAAGCTGGATATCCAGGTGCGCCAGTATGTCCGACACGGGGGCGCCGATGCGAACGCGGACGTTCACCGGTTCCGGCGCATTGCCGGATGAGATGGAAACGGTCCTTTCCATCAAAGGCTTCCCGTCCAGAATACAGGTGGTGGCGGCGGCCTCTTCCGCGCCTATCACCAGCGTGTCGCCCGTGATATCGGCTCCTTTTCTTTCCAGCAAAACCCCGCCGGCGCATTTCGCGGCCAGGATTTCGGGCAATCCGTTAGGATATAGGGCCGGCATCCGCACCATGCGTGCCGCACCCTGAGGCAACCGTCCGGCCGAATCGGCCAGGCCTTCCGGAACGGCCATCACGATTTGAGAGGCCTCGGTCGCTTTTTGAAGAATAGCGATCCCGTTTTCGATGCCTTCCGGGTTGTCCCTGAGCGCCTGCTGATCGGCGATGCCCAAGGGGTCCGCATCCAGGGCGCTGACGACCAGGGTATCGACGTTGGGCCACAAGGCCGGATTGTCGCAGAGACTGCTCAGCGAAGAAAATCCGGCTTCGAACAGGGCATTTCGGAGAGAAACCGGAGACGCTGATTCAACATCCTGAACCGCCTTGAGGGACGGGTCGAAATCGTCCTTCGGCGCGACCTGAATTGCAACGGCGGCATACGGGCAGCCTTGGGGACCGTCAAAGACCGAGATCTCCTCGATCCCGCCCGTTACGGTGGAAACCAGGAAGTCCTTATCGGCTCGGGCCAGATTCTGTCCCGTTTTCACGGAATCGCCTGCTCGAACGGCCAAATCGGCCGGGGATCGATCAGGCCAGAGCAGGGTGACCCTTTCCGGCAGGGGAAGGGGCACGGGCGTTGAGGCAAGGGTCGCGCAGGGTATCCGCGGCGGAAGAATTTGGAAAAACGATCGTATATTCATTCTGGATTCTTTCCTCGGGGATGCAGCCCGTCAGGAACTTAGTTCGCTTCGCTCACATATTCCATGTGGCCCGGATAAACAAAGATGCCATTAAAAAACCAAGTTGTGCAATTTCCGCGACGTTTAATTAACCTGGGTCCTTCGAGAACCGGACCCGTTCGGTCCTCAGTCCTGGTGGCACGTACTGCAGTCGTCCGGATCGTGGCAAGTCGTGCAGTTGGCGCCGATGTATCTCGAATGGTTGTCGTCTTTGCTTTCAGGGATTTTGTCGGCAAGTTCGTAATGACAGTGACGGCAATTCAAGCGGCAGGGCATCCCTTTCATTTCCATGCCGCCCTTGCAAAGATGGTGGCAGGTGGCGCAAGGCTCGTCCACATCGTCTCCCATATGGAGTTTATGGTCGAAGACGACCTTGCCCGCCTCCGGCTCGAAGGTCACGGTATCGGGAACGGGGGGTATCACTTTTCCGGAGAATTTATAGGCACGGCCCTGCTGGGCGTGGCAGGTACCGCACACCACGTCCATCCTGTATTCAATGTGGCATTCGGTGCAGTTTTGTCCGATATATCGGGGGTGGGTGGCGTCCTCTCCAGGTGTTTCGGCCGCCTCGCCGTAATAATGGCAGGCCCTGCAGTTCATCTCCTGGTCTTCGACGCCCTCTTCATAGTCGTGGTGGCAGTCTTCGCACGCGGAAAAGGCGACATGATACGTATGATCGAATATGACGTCACCGCCTGAGGCATCCAGCCACACGCGCTTGGGAGGGATAGGGGCGCCGGTGGCGGCATATCCGATGATTGCCGCAACGGCGCAGATGATCAGAAGAACTCCGGAAAAGATTTTTTCGGCTTTGCTGAACATATACCGCCTCAAACCGCTGCCATAGTTCTGTAGAATAAAACGAGCGTTGATGGAAAAGACCGTTCAACGTCGCGGACGCGATAAACAGGGTGGCCATCGATTCCGCTCGGAATTTAAGGCAACCGATGTGGGCGCTCCGTGACGGTTGTTGGCTTCTTAACAAGTCGATTGTTTCGTGTCAAGCGCAATGCGGCTAATTTTTCCCGCCCCTTTGATTTAGGTTGCTTTATTCCATTTATATATAACGACCTAAATCCTTGCGCATACATACACAGCGGTTTACAGAATACAGTTTTTCAAAATAGCTCTATCGCCAGCGATCTTAACAAGCGATTCGCAATTTGTTGTGAATTTGTTGTGACGCTGTGTATAGAAGCGTACGGCCCTTTGGTTTGAAATTCCGAAATTGTTTTGAAATTCCATATCCAACTTAAAGCCATGCCGTCACAAAAGGGTAGGGAAAGGGCGAATCTAATTCGGATGACAAGGGCCCGGAACACAATGGCTTTCGGGGGCGGCCCCAAAACGTCACCGGCGCCGCGAGGCGTCCTTCGCCTACTGTCCGCGCTCCAGGAGGACGCAGGCCTCCATGCGGGCTTTTCCGTCCACCACGTCTTCGGCAAGGGTGCGGCAGTCGGGCGCTCCGCATATCCCGCATTCTTTTCTGGGCAGAACATTCAGGACCTCTTCGACTTGATTCTGTCGCTCGATTCTCTTGGCAATGTCGGTGCTGGACAAATGGAGAGAGGGGCCGATCAACGGTTCCTCCGACGTGTCTGAAAAAAACCAGCCCTGTTCATACAGTTTTTGGACATAGCTGTACTTGACCCTTCTTTCCATCCCGAACATGCGGACCAGTTTGCCCAAATGGTGCTTTGCCAGGTATTTGTCGGCCACGGTAAACGGCCCTCCCAGGCATCCCTCGGGACAGGTGCGGAATTCGATGTAATCGATGTGGCTCATCAGTCCCATCTCGATTTTGTACAGATACTGGATGGTCTCCTGAATTCCGGAAATGGCCAGGCAGTTCCCCTCGATACCGGCGATTTCCCCTCCGGACATGCCCCATGCCAGACCTGCTCCGCCCGAATGATGCAGGACCACGTCTTCATCCTGTTCCTGGATGTGGCGCCTGAGTTCATCATAAATCGCGGGGATGCCCATGGCGCTGTCCAGATATGAATGGGACTGTATGACCGGTTCCCTGATGCAGAGCATCTTGGCGGGGCAGGAGGTGATGTGAAGCACGCGGATGTCTTCCGGCAGAAGCCCCCGCTTGGCAGACAGCCTTTCCTTGGCCTCTCTTGCGACAATTTCACGCGGCGTGATGAGAGGGGGGATGTGTTTCAGAAGTGATGGAAAGCGGTGGAGGATCAGACGGACCACCACCGGGCACACAGGAGAAATCATGGGAAAGGTCGCATCGGGTTCCCGGCGCTTTTCCTTGATGTGGAATTGGAGGGCCAGGGAGAACATTTCGCTGGTATAGGACTGGTCGTGCACGGTTCCCAGCCGCATATGTCTCAGCGCCAGGAGAATGTCGTTGGGCATGACACCCTCCCCGAACTGGGAGTAGATCACCGTTGATGCGCTGACAACGGAATAGTGCCGCGACACATCCAGATCCCTCTGAGGGGTTACGGCGTTGATGGCGCTTAGCGGGCAGACGCGAGTGCATTCACCGCAGCTGATGCAGACGCCTTCGATGCGGGCGGTACCGCGCCTGACACGAATGGCCTTTGTGGGGCATGCCTTCGTGCACAGCACGCATCCGTTGCACCGGGTTTCGTCCACCCGGACGTAATAGATTTCACTGTTGTGTTTGTGCGCAGCGCCCAATGGGTCTAATCCTGTTCCACCTTGAAGGTGCTGATGAGATGAGCCCCTTCTTCCTTTTCAGAATAAATTTCAAATGTATCAGAATTGTTACGGATATTGGGCAAGCCCATGCCGGCGCCGAACCCTTTTTCCCTGTCCTCGTGACTGGCGGTGGTAAAGCCTTCCTGCATGGCCAACTCAATATCGTCGATTCCCGGGCCGTCGTCCCTGACCTCCAGAATTATCCTCGCCGGATCCACCGTCAGCGATAATTCCCCGTTCCCACCATGCATGACCACATTCATTTCAGATTCATAGGCGCAAATGGCGACTCGCCTGACCAGTACCGGATCAAATCCGATGGCTTTTAAAACGTTCTGGACCTTGATGGAAACTTCTCCGGCGCGGTTGAAGTCTCTGGTCTTGATCCTGTAGCCTTTGAGTAAATAGGTCATGGCATGGGGATAGAATCACGTCCTCCGTGTCAGTGAAAGGTAAATAGGACCGGGGGGCAACACCAGCTTATTCCATCTGCAAAACCTGGTCCTCTG
>JAFDKD010000737.1 GCA_019307165.1 Deltaproteobacteria bacterium
TAGAAGCAGGCGCCGTACAGGAAAATCGAATAGTCGCCCACAATTGAAAAGGGGTGAGTGTCAATCACATATTTGAAATCGATCCCGGCCGCCGCGTAATCGCCCCGGGCGAAATGCTTGAGCCCTTCGGTGTAGCGGGCGGACGGGTATTCGGGGGCCGAATATATCAGATAATATGCGAACGCCGCTCCGATAACACCCGTAAGGGACCAGAAAACCGGCTTGCCGAAACGATCAAACATGGAAGAAACGACCGACCGCGTTTTGGCGAATCGTCCGAAACGCAGGACCCCCACTCCCAGCAAGCCGAGAAGCGTTAGAACAAGGCCGACGCGATCCGGCCATGTACGGGCGTAATACAGCCGGACCCGGGGCGATGTGGGATATACCAGCATAAACGCCGGCGATACAAGGTAGATCCGATCCGCCCCTTCCACCCGCCAGCCGGGATGGTAGGCGATTTTTATCATAAGAGGCTTCCCGACTGTCGCCCCTTCGATCAACACCTCGTCCTCGCTTACGGTTTCACTGGGTAAACCGGGGGTGTCGATCGCCTCTCCGGGCAGCCGTTTTACATCTATTTTCTCCAGGGCCACGAACCGTTCCCGCTCGTGCGGCTCGATGTTGTCCTTGAAGACAACGGGTACGGCGAGGTGGCTCAACCTGAACCACCGGTAGGCGAGCTGGCGCCAATTCCCGGTGCCCCGCACGACCGGCTTGAATGCCAACGGCTCTACATAACGTCCGGAACAGTCCTTTAACTCGTATACGCTGTAAGGGCCCGATTCAAATGTTTTCTCTAGCGCCGGCATCCGATCGGCCGCCTTTTTCGTTCTTTCGTCAACGGCGATGAACTGCTTGACGTTGAACAGGGCCAGGTGGTCCAAGGCCCGTCGCAGGTCGAATCTGGGATAGACGTATTCATTGACGGGCGTGGGCGAGAGTTGGGAAATCTCGGATTGGATGTAAAAAATGAACGGCACGCAAAGACTCGTCTGGATCTGGACCCCCTCGAGGGTGGATCTGCCTGAAAAAAGAGGCAGGGACTCGAATGCCCTCAAGGTGCCGGCCCGGTCGTTGACCGGGCTGTATTCGTAGGCCACCCGGGGATCGCGGACCGACCCCTTGAGATGCTCGTTTACGGCGGAAAAGTGGGGCCACAGGGGCTGGTTTTCAAACCCCGAATAATTCAAACGGATCCAGCTGTGAATGTTCGTCACCCGGTGGTCTACCCACAACATGGCTGCCAGCACGAGAATCGCGCTCAGCAGGGCCCCTTTTCCCCTGTGGGCGGACACCGCTGAAAAAAGGAGCGCGCCGCTTGCGGTCAGGAAGAAAATGGAAAACGGCAGAAAACGGACATCCACCACCTTCAGACGATATCCGATGCTGTAGAGCGCGGCCCCGCATACGACCAGATACCAGATATAGGCCCAGACACCGAGCGCGGGCATGGCGCCGGGCCTTCGGCCTTTCACGGCAAATGCCGACACCGTTCCGGCCAGCGCGAGTCCGACGAACGGCCACAGGATCGTCGGGAGTATCTGCTCCACGGCCTCCTTCCAGGTGTAAAACGCCCAGAACATGCTGATTTTGGTGGTGTAAGGCAGGTATATCAGCAGAGGGAGGAGCCAGAAGGCCATGAGGCAGAAGGCGCCGATGTGGATCAGAAGCAGCTTTTTGAGGTTTTTAGCGAATTTTCCGGGCACGAAAAGAAAGAACAGGGAAGCGAATCCGCAGAACAGCAACGTGTAGCCGTGACAGAGGCCGATCATGGCCAGGATCAGGGTGCATCCCGATACGTCTTTGTTTTCGGACAGATTGCGGTGCAAAAGCCCCAGCCACAGGACCGTGAGGGCCATGCCCAGGCTGTGGCTGAACTGGCCCGCGAGGGTGCTGGGGATATTGCCCCCCCACATGGTAAAACCTTCCGAAAACAGAAACCCCAGGCTGAAAGCCGCCCCGATGATGGGGACGGGAAAGGGCTGTCTTAACAGCCGGAAAAAGAGATAGGTAAAGGGGGGCAGCAGAAAGGTCCCCAGGACCGTGATCAGCTTGAATGCGATCTGAAATGGGATGATGTGCGAGAGCAGGCCGATCAGCACAAAGGGAAGCGGAAAGTAATATTGGAGCATGGGGTATCCGGCGAGTCTTCCCTGGCACCATCCGGAAATTTTGCCCTGGGGAAGGAGATGCTCCGTGAGGTAATGGGCAATGTAGTAATGGGATGCGGTGTCGCCTCCGGTGGTGGTGGTCTTGAGAAGGAGAAGGCGGGGTTCGAAATAACACAGGAGAAATCCGAAGATCGCCGCCATGAGCAGCAGATCCACATAAATCCATTTATTTCCGGTGGTAAATCGGGTCATTTGTAAAGCATAATCGTCCCAAAACGACACTTTCAAGATATTTCTTCATCGTGTGTGTTGGAGCACCTTCCTGATCCACAATCTTTAATTAGCGCATCGGCCCTTTTTAGGAGTAGATTTGGGATTCCCCTGATTACCAGCAAGGTGTCCCCGCCCAACAACGGCGGGATCTCCGCTACGCTCCGACAAGTCTAATCGATCGGGAAACTTCACGAAGACGGGAACCTTCGTGCTCGTTGTCGTGGTCGTAATCGTAATCGATTTCAATCAATGA
>JAFDKD010000738.1 GCA_019307165.1 Deltaproteobacteria bacterium
CGAACAAGGGAAAATGATATTTTTTATTAAAACATGAAACAAGCATTCGGCTGTCAAAATCGTCCCTTACACCAACATTTATAATATTTTTCGTGTATTTCGTGTATTTCGTGGTTAAAATTCTTTGCTTTTCGTGGTCACTAATCCAACGTCACGCGCAGCACCCGCCGGGTGTCCGGCGTCACCTTAAACCGATCGTCGATCCGATAGCCGCATATCCACATAATATCCTCTCCCTGCAGCAGGATCGGCACCCGGTGCCGATCCGGAGCAGGGAGTTTGAGGTCGATGAAAAAGTCCTTGACCTTTTTGTGTCCCGCCATGCCGAGGGGAACGAACCGGTCCCCGGGCCTGAAATTCCGGACCGTCAGGGGAAACGTGATGCGGTCCCCGTTGAGGAGCGCGGTCGACGGCGTGTTTCCGTTTCGGGTCGGGGTTTCGGCATGGTCAAAGGTCAGCGTGATGCTTCGTTGAATCGCTTCTACACGGCAGGTTCCCGGCCCGTCTATGGTATACGAGAATTCATGGACAACGGCCTCGTGAAAGGGTGCAATAACCAGGTGTTCGTACACCCGCCGGGCCGTTAGGTTGTTGGGAAGGTCCAGCCGCGCCTGCGGCCTCCGGGAGTCGGCCAGCCGCCCAACGGCTTCCACATGCCCCGCATCCACTCTCCGGAGGGTCCCCGCCGTCTTTTTCATGGCCAGACGTATAACGCGGCTCTTGAGTGCGCGGTGGAGGCGGTTGAAGGCGGCGACGGGAATTCGAATGTCACCGTTTTCGCCCGTTTCGGCCGTCTCGCTCAGCCATTCGGCGGCCACCCCCTCCATCCATCCCTCGTCATCCCTCATGATCCGGGCCGTCCGCGCGAGGTGTTCGATAATTTTGGGCTGGTAGTCCTTGAGAACGGGAAGAAGGTCCAGACGAATCCGGTTGCGGAGAATGTGCCGTTCGGAGTTGGACGAATCCGTGACATATGACAGGCCGTTGCGCGCCAGATAGGCCTCGACATCGCTTCGGCGAATGTCGATCAAGGGCCGTATGATGCCGCCCTCCCTGCACGGCGGTATTCCGGAAAGCCCGGCCGGCCCGCTCCCCCGCAAGAGCCGCATCAAAACCGTCTCGGCCTGGTCGTCAAGGGTATGGCCGAGGGCAATTCGGCGGCAGCCGAATTTCCGCTTCACGGCTTCCAGAAACAAGTACCGGGCGTCTCTTGCCCGCTCCTCCATGGAGCCTTTGACCGATATTTGCACGGATGCCCACTTGCCGCTATCCACAGGGAGATTCAGCGATTGGGCCAGGTCGGTCGTGAACCGGGTCTCGTTTTCGTCTTCCGCCGGCCGCAGTCCGTGATCGAAATGGGCCGCCACAAGCCGAATTCCCAGCAAGGCACTGAGCCGGTAAAGAACGTGCAGCAGGCACACGGAATCGGGCCCGCCGGACAGGCCCACCACCACGCCGTCCCCCCGGCTTATCATGCCATGTCCGGCAATGGCGCGTTCGACACTCCCGAGGATTTTCGAATCTGAGTTCATTATAATTTTTAACAAGTTATATCGTTGAGAAATTAACAATAAAAAATACAATGCCCTCTATGAAAACGCAATAATGGGGTCATCCCAAATCCTCTCGCGCCTTTCCCGCCGGACCCAAATCCACCGTCGAATTCGCTCATTGTCTTTTTCACCGGGTGTATTGGGAACGGATGATTTCGGTTGACGAAGCACAAGGCGGGGATATAAACATGGAAGGCTGAAGGCAAACATCCATGGCACCGATGGAAGACAAGAAGCCGAGCCCGCAGAACCAGGTTCACGGGCGGACCAATCCGCATGTTGACCGAGAAGATTCGACACAACCTGAATGCACTTTTCAATCCCTTGTCCGTTGCGGTTATCGGGGCATCGGGAAAGCGCGACAAGCTGGGCTATCATGTCATGAAAAGCCTCACCCGGGGCGGTTTTGACGGCGGCATCTTCCCGATCAATCCCGCGGCCGGGAAAATCATGGAAATTCCGGCGTACAAGGCCCTTGCGGATATTGACGAGCCCGTGGATCTGGCCGTCATCGCGGTGCCGGCGGGTGTTGTTCCCCAGGTATTTGAAGATTGCAGAAAGAAAGGGGTCAAAGGGATCGTCCTGATCACAGCCGGATTCAAGGAAATTGAAGATTCTTCGGGCGAGGCGCGACAATCCCGGCTGGCGGCCATGGCCCGGGAAGCGCAGATACCCGTGATCGGCCCCAACACCTACGGCATGGTGAATCTTCGCGCAAATCTCAATGCCTCGTTTACGCCCGAATTTTCGTCCGTTGAAAAAGGCGCCGTGGCGCTTGTCAGCCAGAGCGGCGGGATTGCACACCTCCTGGCATTCATGGCCATGAGACAAAATGTCCGGATGAGCAAAATAATTGGTCTGGGCAACCGGCTGAACATGGACTTTCCGGAAATGATCGCGTATCTTGCCGAATATCCGGATACGAACGCGATCGCCCTCTACATTGAAGGCCAGGACGATCCCCGGCGGCTCATGGCTGCCGCGAAAAGGGCAAGAGGGAAAAAGCCCATTGTCGCACTGAAGGTGGGAGGGGGCGAGACCGGAGACCTGGCCTCTCTGGCCCATACCGGTTCCCTTGCCGGCA
>JAFDKD010000739.1 GCA_019307165.1 Deltaproteobacteria bacterium
GGCGCTGCCACAGTCGGCCTTGCGGTCAGCGGTCTGGGATTTGACCTGCGCCCGGTCAAAGCCCATGCCCAGATGCTCAAGACCCAATACGCCAGGGAGACCACCATGATCTGCTGCTACTGTGCGGTGGGTTGCGGGGTTATCGTGCATACCAGCCGCAAAGGTGACGGAAGGGTAATCAACGTCGAGGGTGATCCGGATCATGTGATCAACCGGGGTTCATTGTGTTCCAAAGGCGCCGCCCTGACACAGCTGGTTGAAAACACCGATCGCATTACCCAGCCCATGTACCGTGCACCCTATTCCAGGGAATGGAAAAAAGTGTCCTGGGACTGGGCACTGTCTCAAATCGCCAAACGTGTAAAAAACACCCGGGACGCCACCTTTGAGACTAAAAATGCCAAAGGCCAGGTTGTCAACAGGACCGGCGGCATTGCGTCGGTGGGCAGTGCTGCCCTGGACAATGAGGAGTGCTGGATCTACCAGACCCTGCTTCGAGCCATTGGCGTCACCTATATCGAACATCAGGCCCGTATCTGACACAGCGCCACTGTTGCGGCTCTGGGAGAGTCGTTCGGACGCGGCGCAATGACCAACCACTGGATTGACATCAAAAACAGTGACTGCATTCTGATCATGGGCAGCAATGCTGCTGAAAATCATCCCGTCTCCTTTAAGTTCGTTGCCGAAGCCCAGGGCAAAGGTGCCAAACTCATCAGTGTGGATCCCCGTTTCACCCGGACCTCTTCCCGGGCGGATATCTATGCCGCCATTCGATCCGGAACCGACATTGCCTTCCTGGGCGGGATGATCAAATACATCCTGGACAAGAACCTTTTTCACAGGGAATACGTGCAGTACTACACCAACGCCCCGTTTCTGGTGAGTGATTCCTTCTCGTTCAAGGACGGCCTTTTCTCAGGCTACGACGAAAAAGCCCGGAAATACGATAAGAGCCAATGGGCCTTTAAGGTGGATGAAAAGGGCGTGCCCCGGATGGATCGCAGCCTGAAGCATTCCCGCAGTGTTTTTCAACTTCTGAAAAAACATTATGCCAGGTATACGCCCCAAAAAGTGTCCGAAATTACCGGGACGGCGCAGAAGGAGATTCTGGAGGTCTACAGGTCCTTCACGGCCACCGGCACACCGGGCAAGGCGGGAACCATTATGTACGCCATGGGCCAGACCCAGCACACCACCGGTGTTCAGAACATCCGCGCCATGGCGATTATTCAGCTGCTGCTGGGCAACATGGGCCTTTCCGGCGGCGGGGTCAACGCCCTGAGGGGAGAATCCAACGTACAGGGATCCACCGACCATGGCCTGTTGTGGGATGTCTGGCCCGGTTACCTGAAGAGTCCGAGGGCTTCGAATGTGTCCCTGGCGGACTACAACGACAAATGGACGCCCCATAGCAAGGATCCCTTAAGCGCCAACTGGTGGCAAAACTATCCCAAATATTCCGTCAGCATGCTCAAGTCATTTTTCGGTGAGAAAGCCAATGCTGAAAACGATTTCGGCTATGACTGGCTTCCTAAAGCGGATGACGGCAAAGATTATTCCTGGTTGTCCCTGTTTGACGAAATGTACAAGGGGACCTTCAAGGGATTTTTTGCATGGGGTCAAAACCCGGCCTGCAGCGGTGCCAATGCGGGTAAAAATCGTAAAGCCTTTGCCAGGCTGGACTGGATGGTCAATGTCAATATCTTCGACAATGAGACCGGCTCTTTCTGGAAGGGGCCGGGGTTAAATCCGGCCGACATCAAGACAGAGGTATTTTTTCTTCCGGCTGCCGTATCAGTAGAAAAGGAAGGGAGCATCACCAACAGCGGCCGCTGGAGTCAGTGGCGCTATCAGGGTCCCAAACCCATGGGCGACAGCCTGCCCGATGGGCAGATGATCATGGAGTTGGGCAACCGCATCAAAGCCCAGTACGCAAAAGGCGGCACCTTTCCGGAGCCCATTTTAAATCTCAAATGGGATTACTTGAGCAACGATGAATACGACCCCCACAGGGTAGCCATGGAAATCAACGGCTATTTCCTAAAGGATGTCACCATCAACGGCAAGACCTTTAAAAGAGGCACCCTGGTGCCCGGTTTCGCCTTTTTGCAGGCGGATGGTTCGACCTCCTCGGGTAACTGGCTCTACTGCAACAGCTATACCGAAAAAGGCAATATGGCGGCGCGGCGGGGAACCAAGGACGCACCGAACCAGATCGGGCTGTTTCCGCAGTTTGCCTGGTGCTGGCCGGTCAATCGCCGCATCATTTACAATCGGGCTTCGGTGGATCTGAAAGGCAGGCCCTGGGATCCCAAGGACTGGGTCATCAGGTTCAACGGAGACATCAAAGACGGCAGATACGTCAGCAAGCGCTGGCAGGGAGACGTGCCCGACGGCGGATGGTATCCCATGCAGAACCCTGATGGCTCCAAGCGGGAGGATTCCAAATACGCCTTTATCATGCGCAAGTGCGGGCATGGACAGATCTTTGGCCCGGGCCGGGCCGACGGTCCATTTCCGGAACATTACGAACCACTGGAATGCCCCATCGAAAAGAACCCGATGAGCAAGCAGCGCAGCAATCCCACTGACCCGATCTATAAAACAGGGGCCGACGGATGGTCCACCTGTG
>JAFDKD010000740.1 GCA_019307165.1 Deltaproteobacteria bacterium
TGGTGAAGAAAAACGTCCGGCTTTACAACCGATGTGCGGCATTTGCCCCCGGCAGTTCGATGGTGGAGGGCATCACCCCTCCTGAATGAAGCGATTTTCGATTGGGGGGATGGGAAAGCTGCCACTGCAGTTCAAGGAATACCCTGAGCCCTGCGCCCGGTTATGCCTTACCGCTGTTTCATATCGAAAGCCCGACGCGTCTGCTACAACTGGTATCGATAAGGAGTGCCCACACATGTTAAGATACGAACGGAACAAAATCATAGGCATTGAAAAAGAGGACGACCACACCCTCATAGCTCACGGCATGCTGGACGACGACATCTACAGCATTCAACTGAACGTCACCATCAGCCTGGATCGCCTGGAGATACTGGGCATCGAGGGGTGGTGGAACCGGTGGACAACGCCTGGAGGCCCCCGGGCGACCGAATTGCTGGAAAAGGCGGTGGGGTGCCGCATCGAAGAGGAGGGGTTCTCCCAAAAGGTTCACAAGATCGTCGGCAGGCAGGCATGCCGGCATTTTGCCAACCTGCTTCTCGAGTGCTGCCACAGCGCAGGGGAAGCGTCGCTCGTGATCCGTTGGGAAGAAGCGAAAAAAACCGACAAAGACCTTTCATTGGAAGCCTTTCTTAAAGGGGACGTGAGCCGAAAACCGAAGGCCGCCCCTGCGGAACAGGCCGAAGAGGAATGCCCGGTCGAATCGCGCCCCCTCGAACCGGCCCCAAAGAAAAAAATCACCGGCGGAACGCTCATCGACCTCCATGTCCATACCTCGCCTGCATCGCCATGCAGCTCGGCCCCTGTGGATCAACTCATTGAAGAGGCCAAGCGGATCGGTCTCGACGGCATATGTCTGACCGATCACAATTATGTGTGGGATTCGGAAGCGGTGGAAAAGCTCGGAAAAGAGCATGGCTTTCTGGTCCTCAGGGGAAACGAGATCACCACGGACCAGGGAGACATGGTGGTTTTCGGGCTGGACAAGGACATCACGGGCATCATCAGGCTGGAAGACCTGAGAAAAGACGTCCTGGCCGCCGGCGGATTCATGATCGTGGCCCACCCGTTCAGGGGATTTCTGACCTTTAATATCGGCCAGCTGGGGCTGACCCCGGAAAAGGCCATGGAAAGGCCCCTCTTCAAGCAAGTGGACGCTGTCGAGGTCCTGAACAGCAAAGTGACGGAGGACGAAAACAATTTCGCCGCGGAGGTGGCCTCGGGGCTGGGCCTGCCCGTGACCGGGGGCAGCGACGCCCACGAGGTAACTGAAGTAGGGACATACGCCACCCGCTTCGCCGCGGACATACAAAACGAACAGGACCTGATCGCCGCCTTGAAATCGGAGGATTATGAGCCGGTGGTGTTCCGGAAGCAATAACCACACGCCTGATGTAGGGCGGCATTTTATATGCCGCCGAAAACAGCTTTTTCATGCCCGTATCCTCGGCGGGGTGTAAAACCCCGCCCTACAGTAAACAAATTAGATGCGCTTCTGTATTGATAAGGAAAGGAGAAAACGCCGTGGAAACAACAAGGGACTGGGAAAAAATCATTCGCCGGTTGGAACTGTTGATGAGGCTCAAATCATTTCCAGTGGGCTTCAAGATGCTGGAAAAGAAGGAACAACTCAAAGAAATCCCCTTCATGAGAAGGCCCGAGCACAAGATGACCATGTGCCAGATGATTACCCTGGTGCGGAATTTCGACTGGACCGTCGGCGCCGACCCGGATGATTTCATGAATGCCATGTGCCCGTCCGTTATCGGATTGGCTGATACGCCCGAAGTATACAAGGACGGCACCTTCCGGAGCATCGTGTGGGTGAAGACCAGGGAAGACGGGAAAAAATACGAAGCGTCCATACCCCGCCTTCCCCGGGACAAATACGAGGCCGTGGTCATGGCCCCGCTGGTCTACAAACCTTTTGAGCCCGATATCGTTCTGATCTATGCCAATCCGGCACAGATGATGCTGCTGATCAACTCGCTCCAATTCGAAGACTATGAAGTCATGCAGTTCTTCTGCGTGGGCGAATCCTCATGCTCGGATGCCATTGCCAGGTGCTATCTCACCGGCAAGCCCTCACTCACGATCCCCTGCTACGGAGAGCGCCGCTATGGGCACGCCCAGGACGAGGACCTGGTCATGGCCGTCCCCGCCGACATGATCGAGAAGGCCCTCAGGGGCATGGAAACCCTGTATCGAAGAGGAATTCGGTATCCCATCAGCTATGCCGGCGCCGAAGGCGATGTCTCGTCCGCCTTTCCCATGAGTTACGGGGGAATGCGGCAGTTGGAAGACCTGAGGGGAACCGACGGCAGAATGCTCGTCGGCGTCACCGGAGGGATCGGCAGCGGTAAAACCACCGTGGCCGACATGCTTGAAGAGTTGGGGGCGCCCATCGTCGATTTCGACCTCATCGCCAGGTTGGTGGTGGAGCCCGGGAAACCGGCATGGAAGGAGATTGTGGACTATTTCGGAAAGCAGGTGCTTCAGAAAGACGACACCCTGGACCGGAAAAAATTGTCCAACATCGTGTTTCGCGACCTGGAAAAGCGAAAAAAACTGGAAAGCTTCACCCATCCGGCCATTGGGGAGGAGTTCCTCCGGCAGGTGAAAGAAATCTCCGA
>JAFDKD010000114.1 GCA_019307165.1 Deltaproteobacteria bacterium
TCACATCTCTCACCTTTCTACTATTTGGAATGTGTAACTGGATCTATTCCTGGTACGATCCGAAAGGTGCCATCTCTCCGGAAAATCTCTCTAAAATGATATGGACCGTTTTCTCAAAAGGCGTGGATGGATTCAGGGCCTAACATTTTGGGCCCCCATCACATTGACACGCAAGGCCAAATCCCCCATACTTCGGCTTTAAAAATGGTTTTCTTATCATCTCACGCAAACCTCCAGGCAGCGAACCATCCTTTGAAATCAGTAGCCCTATGCCGGACACCACATGTTCAGACGGAGGGAAGCCATGGAAAATAAACTGGTTCACTTTGACGATGCGGCGCCTTTACCCCCGATAAAATCTGTGGGGGGGAAGGGGTATTCTCTGATCCGAATGAGCCGGGAGGGCTTTTCCGTGCCCCCGGGTTTTGTGCTGACCGTGGATTTTTTCACCCCCTGGGTTGCGAGCATAACCGCCACCGAGCAGTGGCGGGATTTCGTCAACGCACCTCCGGAAGAGATGGCGGACCGAGCCGCCGTCCTGCCTTCCCTGGCTGAAAATCTTGTATTCGATGATGACCAGGCCCAACGGGTAACCAGTGCTATGGAACGCTTGAATGCATTTGAGCTGTTTGCCGTGCGTTCCTCTTCTCCAGAGGAGGACCTGGCAGGGGCCTCCTTTGCCGGAGGGTACGAAACAGTTCTGGGTGCTGTCAGGCGGACCATGGAGCAGTCGGTGTGCCAGGCATTCACATCCTGCCTGAGCCCCAGGGTGTTTGTTTACAAACGTCAGCAGGGCTTTGAGGTGAACCAGGCACGCATAGCGGTAGTGGTGCAGGCCCAGATTGCGTCCGAAGTGGCAGGGGTCGGTTTCAGTGTGGAGCCCATGAGCAACGATTATGACCGAGCGGTGTTCAACTCCAACTGGGGTCTGGGCGAAACCGTGGTAAGCGGTCTGGCCTCACCGGATCAGTATGTGGTGGACAAGGTCTCAGGCGAGGTGATGGAAACCGTCATCGGCAAAAAAGAGACCTCTATCTGGTTACTGCCGGACGGCGGTACTGAGGAGCGACCCGACCCCCGTCACGACAAGCCCACCCTGGATGAAGGGCGGTTGACGGTCATGACCCGTGAGCTCAAGCGTATCGAGGAGCTTTACGGGCGTCCCATGGATATTGAGTGGGCCTGGCAGGATGACATGTTCTACCTTTTGCAGGCCCGGCCCATCACCACCTTCCTGCCCTTACCCGATGAAATGATCACCCCCCCGGGCCATCCCCGCCGCCTCTACCTGGATGCCACCCTGACGGTTCAGGGCATACAGGAGCCCCTGTCGGTCATGGGCCAGGATTTTCTGAGAATTCTCTTCGGCGAACTTTCCCTTGAAGTACTGGGACACGAAAAGCTGATAGATCCTGATGAGGGATTGATCCTGATGTCGGGCAACCGGTTTTATGTGGTGCTTTCCCATCTGTTCCACGTGGTAAGCCCGGAGAAATTCAGCAACGCCATTGGCAACATGGATTCACTGGTGTGCGAGATCATGCTCGAAATGGATCCCGAGAACTATATCTCCCATCCCACACCCGATTATCTTCATCACGTGGGGCCAAAGATCGTGGCCCACGTGCCCTATCTTCCGCTCCGCGGCCTAGAAGCCGCGCTTGTCCCCGAACACAGCGCCGCCGTATATCACAGCAGGGTTGAAAAAACCCTGGGCAAAATCGAGGCGGATGAGGGGGCGCCCCGGGAGGTGAGCGAATACGCCCATTGGCTTGCGGCACAGTTCGTTCACCTCCTGGTACATATCCTGGTGGCGCCGATGGCCGCCGCCATGCTGGCCCGCTCACGGATAAGCCGGATATTTGCCTCAAGGGCACAAGAGGATCCCCAAACGGCACAGGACCTTATCCATATCGACCAGGCCCTGCCGCACAACGTTACTATTGAAATGGGCCTGGAACTCTATTCGATCGCCGAAGCTCTTGAGGGGCTGGACATATCCGACGTGGAAGAGCTCGGCCGGCGTCTGGAGGTTGCCGACCTGCCGCCCGAGGTCATGTCGGCCTGGCGGGCATACCTGGACCGGTTCGGATTCCGGGGACCGCGGGAGCTCGATATTGCCGCACCGCGCTATTGGGACCAATCCCAACTCCTTGTCAAGCAGATCCATTCCCTGCTGAGTCTGGAGAAAGGAGGGGACAATCCACGAACCATTCACGAGCGCTCAGCCGAACGCCGGCGCGAGGCCCACGAACGGCTGAAGGATGCAGCCCATGCCATGAATGCCGTAACGGGTCGTGAGTATAATCTCCTTTACCGCCTGGTGGAACACTTCGGCGGGTATCGTGAGAACCACAAATATTACCTGGTCAAGATCATCTCCTTCCTGCGCCGTCGGGTGCTGCAGGAGGCCGAACAGCTCAAAGCCGCGGGACGGCTGGATCGAACGGAGCAGGTGTTTGACCTGACCTTTGACGATCTGGCCCGGGTGCTTGATGACCCCGGCCTTGATGTGCATGAACTGATTGCGCGCAACACCTCCTTTTTAAAAAAACTCGGCCATGTCATCGATTTCCCCCACATGGTGGATTCGAGAGGCCGGATTCTTCGGCCCAAGCGGCCTGATCCCAAAGAGGGGGAATTGTCCGGGCAGGCCATATCGCCGGGAACGGCCCAGGGCAGGGTGAAGGTTCTCCATGCCCCGGATGAAAAGCCTCTGCTGCCCGGAGACATCCTGGTGGCCAGGGCCACTGACCCCGGCTGGACCCCTCTGTTTGTCAATGCGGCGGCGATAATCCTGGAGGTGGGTGGCATGTTGCAGCACGGTTCCCTCGTTGCCCGCGAGTACGGAAAACCCTGCGTGGCCGGTGTGCAGGACGCCACCACGCTTCTGAAAGACGATGAGCTTGTAGAGGTGGACGGATCAGCCGGCATCATCCGACGAAGGGCCTGATCCGCAGCGTCATTATCCGGAGGAAAAGCGAAAGGATACTGGAATGGCATCCAAAGGTAAAAACTCCCAAGCGGACCAGATGATGGAACAGGAGAACTGTTCTTTTTCATTTTGACAATTACCAGGGATAGATAGTCATGCCCTTCGATAGCAACACAGCTTGGAGGCGCTAAATGATGACACAGGAAGCCAGCGGTGATGTGGCGGTAAGATGCACCCAACTCCACAGGAACTACCAGATGGGCGAAGTGACGGTGAAAGTTCTGCGCGGTATCGATCTCGAGATCCGTAGGGGGGAGCTCACGGTGATCGTCGGTGCTTCGGGGGCCGGGAAATCCACGCTGTTGAACATCATCGGGGGCATTGACCGACCCACTTCCGGCGAAGTGTGGGTGGACGGAGAGAATCTGACGGTCATGAACGACCGCCAGCTCACCGAATACCGCCGGCGAAAAATCGGCTTCGTGTTTCAGTTCTACAATCTGGTTCCCACCCTCACGGCCGTGGAAAACGTACAGGTCTCCACTCAAATCGCTTCTCAACCCATGGACCCGGCTGAGGCCTTGAAGTTGGTCGACCTCGGTGAGCAGATGCACCATTTCCCCGCACAGTTGTCCGGGGGGCAGCAGCAGCGGGTTTCCATTGCTCGGGCCCTGGCCAAACAGCCGGCCATCATGCTCTGCGACGAGCCGACGGGCGCCCTGGACGCCCATACCGGCCAGCGGGTCCTGGGCCTTTTGAGTCAGCTCAACGAGGAGGTGGGGGCCACCATCGTCATCATCACCCATGCGGCCCCCATGGCAGCGATGGCCCACCGGGTACTCCACCTCACCATGGAGGGGATTACGTCTCGTGAAAACAAGGCCCGGAAACGGGCGGAAGAGATCACTTGGTGAACATTCTCAACCGAAAACTGAGGCGGGACCTGTGGCAAACCAAGGGAATGCTGGTTGCGGTCATCCTCATCTTGGCCCTCGGCGTGGGCTGTCTGGTGGGGATGATGGGCACCTCATTGAACCTCCAACTGGCCCGGGACGCCTATTACGGCCAGTGCCGCATGGCCGATTTCTGGGTGGACCTCAAGAAAATGCCGGTCACCGAACTGGATGTATTAGACGATCTGAAGGGCATCTCGGAGATGCGGGCCCGCATCGCTTTTCAGGTCATCGTGGACCTGGAAGGGGTGGAAGAGCCCTTGAGCGGCACCCTCCTGACCCTCCCTGCCGAGCCTTCGCCGGTGATCAACAATATTCTCATACAGAGCGGGACCTACTTCACTTCCCGTCGTCAGGATGAGGTCATCGTGTCCGAGGCCTTTGCCCGGGCACGGGGCATCAGGGAGGGGGACACCATCCACCTGATCATGAACGGTCAGCGGAAGGCCCTGTTCGTGGTGGGCACGGCCATGTCCTCGGAGTTTGTGTATATGATGCCGCCCGGCTCCATCACCCCCGAACCATCGCGCTTCGGCGTCTTCTATGTCAAGCGGGGGTTCGGGGAGGACGCCCTCGGGTTTCACGGCGCATGCAACTCTCTGGTGGGGCGCCTGTCCCGAAAGGCCCGGCAGGATATCCAACCCTTGTTTGATGATCTGAGGCACCGTCTCAAACCCTATGGGCTTTTTGCCATCACCCCACTGAGGCTTCAGGCCTCCAACCTCTACCTCTCCGGTGAGCTGACCGGCCTGGCCACCATTTCCTTTTTCATACCGACCATTTTCCTTCTGGTTGCGGTTTTCGTGCTCAACGTGCTCATGTCCCGGCTGGCCCAGCAGCAGCGGACCATTGTGGGGACCCTCAAGGCCCTGGGCTATGGCAACCGTAAAATATTCTTTCATTTCATCCAGTTCGGGCTTTTTGTGGGGATCGGAGGGGCCCTGTTGGGGAGTCTGTTGGGTTACTGGATCGCCGATAGTCTGACCATCCAATACCGCATGTTTTTTGCCTTTCCCCAGTTGGACAACCGGTTCTACCCGGGGCTCAACCTGGTCGCCCTGATCATCGCCCTGGTGTTCGGGGTGTTCGGCACGCTCAAGGGGATTCGAACCGTACTGCACCTCAGCCCGGCCGAGGCCATGCGGCCCCCGGCCCCCCCGGGCGGGGGCGCCGTATTCCTGGAAGCCTGGACCGGTATCTGGCGGCGACTGGAGTTCCGGTGGCAGATCGTCTTCAGAAACCTCATCCGAAACAAGGGGCGGACCCTTACCGGTATTTTCTCCGCAGCCATGGGCGCGGCCCTGGTGCTGGTCACCTTCGGCACGCTCGATTCCTTGCAGTATATGCTGGATTTCAGGTTCGACAGGGTGGACCATGCCGACTATACCCTGGCGCTCAGAAACGACAGGGGAGGCGGGGCCCTTTATGAAGCCGGCGAACTACCCGGGATTCAAGCGGCCGAACCGATCCTCAATGTCCCCTGCCATTTCCAGAATGGGAACCATCGCAAAAAGGGGATGATCCAGGGTCTGGTCCGCGGTGCCCGATTGACCGAGCCCCGCAGCGTGTCCGGTGCCCGGGTGGCCGTGCCTGAAACAGGGCTCCTCATGGCCCGGCGATTGGGAAAGGAACTGGGACTGTCTCCGGGGGACCGGGTCCGTGTGACGCCCACCCAAGGGCAGCAGCAGCCGGTGGATCTGCCCGTGGCGGGCTTCATCGACAGCCTGTTCGGGCTCTGCGTCTATGCGGATTACGATTACCTGAACCGACAGATCAGCGAGGCCGGGGCGGTTTCCACTCTGCAACTGAAAGGCCTGCCCACTCCCGTGGAGATGCCCAGGTTCCTCCGTCGGATCAAGTCGTGGCCCGATCTGGCCGACTACGCTGAAACAAGCTTCCAAAAACAGGTGATGCAGAATGACTTCGTGAATCAGATGGGCCAGATGGTCTACCCTTTGATTCTGTTCGGGGCGGTCATCTTTTTCGGGGCCATCCTCAACGGATCCCTCATCAGCATCATCGAACGGGCCAGAGAGATCGCCACATTCCGTGTCCTGGGATATCAGCCCGGGGAGATCAGCGCCATCTTTCTCAGGGAAAACCTGATTCAATACGGCATCGGTGCCCTACTGGGGCTTCCATTGGGTTGGTGGCTCCTTTGGGCCATCAATTCCCAGTACACCAACGACATGTATTCCGTGCCCACCATTGTGGCGCCCGTGAGCTGGGTCAAAACGGTGGTTCTCTCTTTTGGCTATATTTTAGCGGCCCACGTTTTCGTCAAAGAAGACATCAAACGCCTCCATTGGCAGGATGCGTTGAGTATGAAGGAGTGATGCCGCCGTTGGCGGCCCCAAAATCAGGGAGGTAGCAATAACCATGAAGAAAAGCATTAAGTGGATCATTCCGGGTGTTGTCATCGGTGTGGCGGTCGTATTCTATGCCTACACGGCCATGCAATCGGGTGTATCGGTCAGGACGGCCAAAGTAGAAAAGGGTCATATCCGTGCCTGGGTGGAGGATCGCGCCATGACCACCCTCCCCCTTGTCCACAAAATCACCATGCCCCGGGACGGTCGGATTTTGCCCATCACCCTGGAAGCGGGACATGCTGTCTCCAAGGGCCAGGTGGTGGCTCAAATGGACACCGCGGACTTGAAGACCGCCCTGGCCATGGCCGATGCGCGCATAGCCGAAATCCAGGCCCAAATCGCCATAAACAAGTACAATAAGATCGAGAACACGTCCCTGGTGGAATCGAAACAGGTCATCGAGTCTCTGAATGCGACCGGAAAGGCCTCGAATGAACTGGTCAGGACCAATGAGGCGGAACTCAAGTATTCCGAGTGGATTCTGGGTATGGAGAAAAAACTGGTCAAGGAACAGGCCACATCCAAAGAGAATGTGAGAAGGGCCCAGCGGGATTACGGCCAAGCCGGCAGCGCCGTGGCCTTCGCCCGGTTCGTGAGCAAGGCGACCTGGGCCTTCGCCGCGACAGCGGAACTCCTTCCAAAATATATCCATGAACGCCTGGGTTTGAAGCTCCTGGAAACCGATGTTCTGAATCACCAATTGGCCGGGGCCCAGGCCGAGCGGGAAATGGCGGCCCGGCGATTGAAGCGCGCCACCATGGCAAGTCCCGTAGACGGCATGGTGCTCCGTCGTTTGGTCAAGAACGAGGCATATCTCCGGGCCGGGACCCTCCTGATGGAAATCGGGGACATGACGCGGCTGGAGGTGACCGCGAACCTTCTTTCACAGGATGTGGTTACGGTCCAACCGGGAAATCCCGTGGATCTCTACGGTACCGCCATCGGGGTCGCGCCCATCCGGGGGGCCGTATCGCGTATCAAGCCGGCCGGCTTCACCAAGGTCTCCTCCCTGGGCGTGGATCAGCAGCGGGTGCCGGTGGTCATCGCCTTTGACAAGGATACCCTGGAAGGCTTGAAGCAGAAAGGCCGGACCCTCGGGCTGGCCTACCGGGTCCGGGCACGGATTTACACGGAAGAAAAAAAGGATGTCCTCAAGGTTCCCCGAACCGCCCTGTTCAGGGGGGCCGACAATCAATGGCAGGTCTTTTCCGTAAAGAACGGCAAGGCCGCCCTGGTTCCGGTGACATTGGGAATCGTGAATGACGAAGAAGCGGCGATCACGGGAGGTCTCTCTGATGGAGATACCATTATCGTCGCCCCGCCCAAGGCCCTGCGAAACGGCGATCGGGTCAAACCTTCGTGACAGCCTTCACGACCCAGGCGAGACCCTGCGAAACGGCGATCGGGTCAAACCTTCGTGACAGCCTTCACGACCCAGGCGAGATCCAGGAGGCCCGGGAACCGCTCGCTGCTTCGGTTGTGCCGTTTGGCAGCCATCCTCAAATCACTGTCACTGACGATGTTATACTGTTCAAAGACCGACCGCGTTTTATGGTCTGAGATCATCGTGGCTACCCTTTCAGTTATACCGGTCCGCACCATGTTCCACCCCCAACCCTTGACAAAGCGTTCCATAGCTGTGAATATCCCCATGAAATGAATAGCAGTTAACCTCTAAATGAGGGCGCTATGGAATAATTACAGGGACCCCATTTCTCAGGCGAGAGAGGTGGGGTTTTTCGCTTTGTGGCATAGGATTTCAGAGTCTAATATCCCCATAGCCCACTCACCATAGGGGGAGATGCATGCAAATCTGTTACAAAGTCAACGGGGTGCGTTTCTATGTGTCCGTAAAAGACCTTGAGCGTGAAGAAGCCTTGCGTGCAGACTAATCTTTTGATGCTTTAGAAAGGAGGATGTTTCATGTATTGCTCAAAATGCGGGACTCAAAATGATGATAATGCAGTTCAATGTGTGCAATGCGGAGCGGC